>NZ_PSVX01000010.1:0-75054 GCF_002932695.1 Rathayibacter sp. AY1D2
CGTCGCCGCCGAAGTCTCCGAAGCGGGCGAAGCCGAGGAGCGCGTTGAGGTTCGCGCCGTCCACGTACACCTGTCCGCCGGCCTCGTGGACGAGGCGGCAGATCTCGGCGACCTCGTGCTCGTAGACGCCGTGGGTCGACGGGTAGGTGATCATCAGCGCGGCGAGGGAGCCCGCGTGCTCGGCGATCTTCGCCCGGAGGTCGTCCAGGTCGACGTTGCCGAGCTCGTCGCAGGCCACGACGACGACGCGCATGCCGGCGAGGACCGCGCTCGCGGCGTTGGTGCCGTGGGCGCTCGAGGGGATCAGGCAGACCGTGCGGTCCTCGTCGCCGTTCGACCGGTGCCAGCCGCGGATCGCCAGCAGGCCCGCGAGCTCGCCCTGCGAGCCGGCGTTGGGCTGGAGCGACACGGAGTCGTAGCCGGTGAGGTGGGCGAGCCACCCCTCCAGCTGGTCGATCAGCGCCAGGGAGCCCTGCACGTCCGCCTCGGGGGCGAACGGGTGCAGGTCCGCGAACTCGGGCCAGCTGACCGCCTCCATCTCGGTGGCGGCGTTGAGCTTCATGGTGCAGGAGCCGAGCGGGATCATGCCGCGGTCCAGCGCGTAGTCCGAGTCGGCGAGGCGCTTGAGGTAGCGCATCATCGAGGTCTCGCTGTGGTGGCTGCTGAAGACCGGGTGCACGAGGAAGGGCGTGCGGCGGTCGAGCTCGGCGGGGATGCTCCGCGCGGAGCCGCCGAGGAAGCCGAACGACGAGTCCAGCTGCCCGACGGCGGACGCGACGGCGATCACCTCGAGGTCGGTGACCGTCTCGTCGATCGACACCGAGACCGTGTCGGCGTCGACCAGGCGCACGTCGAAGCCGGCCTCGCGGGCGCGGGCGACCGCCGCCTCCGCACCGCCGGGCACGACGACCGAGACGGTGTCGAAGAAGTCGGCGTGCCGGAGGGAGTGGCCCCGGTCGAGGAGGAGGCGCGCGAGGAGCGCGGCCCGGCCGTGCACGCGCTCGGCGATCGCGGCGAGCCCGTCCGGCCCGTGGTAGACCGCGTACATCGCCGCCATGACGGCCAGGAGGACCTGCGCGGTGCAGATGTTCGAGGTCGCCTTCTCGCGGCGGATGTGCTGCTCGCGGGCCTGGAGGGACAGGCGGTAGGCGGGGTGGCCGTCCGCGTCCTGGCTGACGCCGACGAGGCGGCCGGGCAGCTGGCGCTCGAGTCCCTTGCGGACGGCGAGGTAGCCGGCGTGCGGTCCTCCGAAGCCCAGCGGGACGCCGAAGCGCTGCGTGGTGCCGACCGCGACGTCCGCGCCGAGCTCGCCCGGCGAGCGCACCAGGGTCAGCGCGAGCAGGTCGGCGGCGACGACGGCCAGGCCGCCGTGGGCCTTCACCGCGGCGAGCACCGCCGACGGGTCCCAGAGGTGCCCGGACGCGCCGGGGTACTGCACGAGGGCGCCGAAGCACTCCGGCACCTCCTCCGCGGCGGTGCGCGAGAGAGGGAGCTCGACGATGCGGATGCCGACGGCCTCCGCGCGGCCGCGCAGCAGCGCGAGGGTCTGCGGGAGAGCGTCGGAGTCGACGACGAAGACGTCGGTGCGCGCCTTCGAGGCGCGGCGCGCGAGCAGCATCGCCTCGACGACGGCGGTGCCCTCGTCGAGCATCGACGCGCCGGCCGTGTCGAGGCCGGTGAGGTCGGAGACCATCGTCTGGAAGTTGATCAGCGCCTCCAGGCGCCCCTGCGAGATCTCGGGCTGGTACGGCGTGTAGGCCGTGTACCAGCTGGGGTTCTCGAGCACGTTGCGCTTGATCACGGCGGGGGTGTGCGTGCCGTAGTAGCCGAGGCCGATCATCGGCCGACGCACCGTGTTCTTCGCGGCGAGGGCGCGCAGCTCGGCGAGCGCCTCCGTCTCGGTGGCCGGAGCGGGCAGCACCCGCGGGAGGTCGCGGACCTGGATCGACTCGGGGACGGCGGCGGTGACGAGCTCCTCCACGGAGTCGTAGCCGAGAGCCGCGAGCATGGTGCGCTGCGCGTCGGCGTCGGTCCCGATGTGGCGGGACTCGAAGGCGCCGGGGGTCCTGGTGGCCGCCATCTACTCGCCGACCAGCTCGGTGTAGGCGGCGGAGTCGAGGAGGCCGTCGGGCAGGGCGTCGAAGCGGACCCGGATCAGCCACCCCTCGCCGAACGGATCGGAGTTGACGAGCTCGGGGCTGTCGACGACGGCCGTGTTGGCCTCGAGGACCTCGCCGTCGACGGGGGCGAACAGCTCGCCCACCGACTTGGTCGACTCGATCTCGCCGACGACGCTGCCGCCCTCGACGCGGGCTCCCGCCTCGGGGAGCTCGACGAAGACGACGTCGCCCAGCTTGTCGGCGGCGTAGGCGGTGATGCCGACGGTCGCGACCTCTCCGTCGACCCGGATCCACTCGTGGTCGGAGGTGTACTGCAGCTCGGTGGGCACGGCCATGTCAGTTCTTCTTTCTCGAGTAGAAGGGGAGCTCGGTGACGGTCATCGGGAGGCGCGTGCCGCGGATGTCGACGGCGAGCGCCGTCCCGGGCTGCGCGGAGGCGGGGGCGACGTAGGCCATCGCGATCGGGACGCCCAGGGTCGGCGAGAGGACGCCGCTGGTGACCACTCCGACCTCGTCGTCGCCGGAGAGGACGGTGTAGTCGGCGCGGGCGGCGCGGCGGCCCTCGCCGACGAGCCCGACGAGCACAGGAGCTTCTCCGGAGGGACCCTCCTCGCTGGCCGCGCGGCCGACGAAGTCGATCGGCTTCCCGAAGGCGACGACGCGGCCGAGGCCGGCCTGTGCGGGGAAGACGTCGCGGGAGAGCTCGTGGCCGTAGAGCGGCATGCCCGCCTCGAGGCGGAGGGTGTCGCGGGCGGCGAGGCCGGCGGGGACGAGGCCCGCTCCGGCGCCGGTCTCGGCGAGAGCCTGCCAGAGCGCGGGAGCGGAGTCGGGCGAGACGTAGATCTCGAAGCCGTCCTCGCCTGTGTACCCGGTGCGCGCGATCAGGATCGGGTGCGCCTCGAAGGTCGCGGGCACGGCGCGGTAGTAGCGCAGCTCCGCGAGCAGGCGGGCGGCGTCGTCCGTGTCGAGCACCGACTCCGCTCCCCGCTCGGTCTCGACGGCGAGGCCCTGGACGTTCTGCAGGATCTCGAGCGAGCGCGGGCCCTGCAGCGCGATGAGGGCGACGTCGTCGCTCTCGTCGAACAGCTCGCACTCGAACATCGCGGTGCGGTCGCGGAGCGTCTCGACGACGATGTGCCGGTTGGCCGCGTTCGCGACGACCATGAAGCGGTCCTCGCCCGTGCGGTAGACGACGAGGTCGTCGATCACGCCGCCCGTGCGCTCCAGGAGGAGGGTGTACTTCGCGCGGCCGGCGGCGACGGCCGAGATGTCGCTCGCCAGCGCGTAGTCGAGGGCGTCGACCGCCTCGGGGCCGACGACGAGGATCTCGGCCATGTGCGAGAGGTCGAAGAGGCCGGCGGCGGTGCGCACGGCGTGGTGCTCGGCGAGATCGCCGGAGTAGCGGACCGGCATCTGCCACCCGGCGAAGTCGGTGAAGGACGCGCCGGCGGCGACGTGCACCTCGTGCAGGGGCGAGTAGCGGGCTTCGGGGCTGGTCGTCGGGGTCTCGGACATGAGTTCTCCATTTCGTCGCAGTGCTGGACTCGCGCCGCGTTCGCGGCAGAGCACAGCAGTGCCGTGGGAACTCCCCCTCTGTCGTGGAGCCTGAGAGATTCGCGCCGCCCCGAGGGGTCGAGCGCTTTCACCATGGGCGGATCCGAGCGGATCGCTTTCCAGAGTGGCCAGTTCGACGCGGTACAAGACCTGAGAGATTGGCGGGGAGGCTTGCTCCTTCGGTGCCGACCGGAGTCGGCTCTCCCGCGTCGCGTATTGCGGCCCGGTATTCGGTTGTGCGGTCAGCCTAGCGGGCGGGGCGGGCCCTTAGCGGCGTGTCGCTTCTCCCGCTAGGTGTTCAGGTGTTGGTGACACTAAGGTGATCCCAGCACTTACAGTCGGTGCGACTCTTAGTAGGGGGCATCGGATGCCGGACGTGCAGCTCGCCGTGTCGACGGTGATCTTCGCCCTGCGGCCGCACCCGGAGACCGGAGCGAGCACCGTCTGGATCCCCGTCGTCCGGCGCATCCGCGAGCCGTTCGAGGGACTCTGGGCACTGCCCGGCGGACCGCTGCATCCGGACGAGGATCTCGCCGAGTCGGCCCGCCGCACTCTCCGCGAGACCACGGGCCTGGCTCCGCGCTACCTCGAGCAGCTCTACGCCGTCGGCGGCACCGACCGCTCCCCCGGCGAGGACCGCGTCGTGTCGATCGTCTACTGGGCGCTCGTGCGCTCCGCCGAGGCCGACGAGGCCATCGTGGGAGAGAACGTCGCCTGGCTCTGCACCGATCTGCCGCTCGAGCTCGCCTTCGACCACGGACTGATCGTCGACTACGCCCTCTGGCGCCTGCGCAACAAGATGGAGTACTCCCGCATCGCGCAGGCCTTCCTCGGCGGCGCCTTCACCCTGTCCCAGCTGCGGGAGGTCCACGAGGCCGTCCTGCAGAAGCCCCTCGACCCGGCCAACTTCCGCCGGACGATCGAGAGCTCCGGCACCGTGGTGCCCACCGGGGAGCGCCTGACGGGCACCCGCCACCGTCCCCCGCGCCTCTACCGCTACGACGAGTCGGCGGCGCTCGCCGACAACGGCCCGCTGCCCGTCTGAGCGCGCCGCCCGACTCCCCCACCCGCCTCACGAGGAGAACACCGTGACATCCGTCGACAGCACCATCCGGCTCATCGAGGGCGGCTCCGCGCCCGGCGCCACCTGCGCGCCCGAGCTCGCGGAGGCCCCCTGGTCGTTCGACCTCGGCCTGCCCGCCTACGGGCCCGGCGCCTCCCAGGCCGACCCGATCCCGGCCGACGCCCCGGTCCAGGGACGTCTGCCGGAGGAGTACACGACGGCGAGCGCCGACGAGCTGCACCACCGCATCCTCGCGGCGAAGGAGACGCTCGGCGAGCGGGTCGTCGTGCTCGGGCACTTCTACCAGCGGGACGAGGTGGTGCAGTACGCCGACTACGTGGGCGACTCGTTCCAGCTGGCGAAGGCGGCGACGAGCCGGCCCGACGCCGAGGCCATCGTCTTCTGCGGCGTGCACTTCATGGCGGAGACGGCCGACATCCTCTCCGGACCGGAGCAGGCCGTGATCCTCCCGAACCTGGCGGCCGGCTGCTCGATGGCGGACATGGCCGACATCGACTCCGTCGAGGACGCCTGGGCCGAGCTCACCGAGCTCTACGGCACCGAGCCGGACGCCGACGGCCGCGTGCCGCTCGTCCCGGTCACGTACATGAACTCCTCGGCCGCGCTGAAGGCGTTCTGCGGCCGCAACGGAGGCGTGGTCTGCACCTCCTCGAACGCGGCGACCGTTCTCGAGGACGCGTTCGCGCGCGGGCAGCGGGTGCTGTTCTTCCCCGACCAGCACCTCGGCCGCAACACCGCCAAGGCGATGGGCGTGCCGCTGGAGCGGATGCCGATGTGGAACCCGCGCAAGCCGCAGGGCGGCTCCGACACTGCGACGCTCCTGGACGCGCAGGTGATCCTCTGGCACGGCTTCTGCTCGGTGCACAAGCGCTTCACGACGGCCCAGATCGCGAAGGCGCGCGCCGAGCACCCGGGCGTGCGCGTGATCGTGCACCCGGAGTGCCCGATGGCGGTCGTCGACGCGGCCGACGAGTACGGCTCGACCGACTACATCGTGAAGGCGATCCAGGCGGCACCCGCGGGATCGACCTTCGCGATCGGCACCGAGATCAACCTGGTGCAGCGCCTCGCCGTCCAGTACCCGCAGCACACGATCTTCTGCCTCGACGACGTGGTCTGCCCCTGCTCGACCATGTACCGCATCCACCCCGGCTACCTCGCCTGGGTGCTCGAGGGACTGGTCGCGGGGACGGTGCTCAACCGGATCGAGGTCGCGGAGTCGGTGCAGGCCGAGGCGCGCATCGCCCTCGAGCGGATGCTCGCGGCCGTTCCGCCCGCCGGGCCGGCGGCGGTCTGACATGGCGCGGGTCGTCGTCGTCGGCAGCGGCATCGCCGGGCTGGTCGCCGCGCTGACGGCGCAGCGCCGCCACGAGGTGCTGCTCGTCACCAAGGGCGCGCTGGCGGAGTCGTCGACGCGCGCCGCGCAGGGCGGGATCGCCGCGGTCACGGCGCCGGGCGACTCCGTGGCGCTGCACGTGGAGGACACGCTCACCGCCGGTGCGGGCCTCGCCGTGCGCTCGGCGGTCGAGGTGCTCTGCGCCGAGGGGCCGGAGGCGGTCGCGGTGCTGCAGGAGTGGGGCGTCGGCTTCGACCGCGAGGGCGGCGAGCTGGC
Organism: Rathayibacter sp. AY1D2; assembly: GCF_002932695.1. Classification (NCBI taxonomy): domain Bacteria; kingdom Bacillati; phylum Actinomycetota; class Actinomycetes; order Micrococcales; family Microbacteriaceae; genus Rathayibacter; species Rathayibacter sp. AY1D2. The sequence goes on from NZ_PSVX01000010.1 coordinate 6,371, forward strand.
GCGGGGACTCGAGGGCGCCCACTCGCGTCCGCGGATCCTGCACGCCGGCGGCGACGCGACGGGCGCCGCGATCGAGGCCGCGCTCGTGGCGGCGGTGCGGGGCTCGTCCGTCGAGGTGCGCGAGCACGCCGCCCTGGTCGACCTGGTGCGGGAGGGCGGCTCGGTCACGGGCGCCGACGTCCTGCACGACGGCGTGCTCGAGCGCCTGGCGGCCGACGCGGTCGTGCTGGCCACCGGAGGCGCCGGGCAGCTCTACCGGCACACCACCAATCCGTCCGTCGCGACCGGGGACGGGCTCGCCGCCGCCCTGCGGGCAGGAGCGGAGACGGCGGACCTGGAGTTCTACCAGTTCCACCCGACCACGCTCGCGCTGCCGGGCGGCTTCCTCGTCTCGGAGGCGGTGCGCGGCGAGGGCGCGGTGCTGCGCGACGCCGCGGGCGAGCGGTTCCTGGCCGGGGTGCACCCCGAGGCCGAGCTGGCGCCGCGTGACGTCGTGGCGCGCGCGATCGCGGAGCGGATGCGGCTGCAGGGCGGACTGCCCGTGCACCTGGACGCCCGGGCGATCGACTCCGAGGTGCTGGCGAAGAGGTTCCCGACGATCTCGGCGGCCTGCCGCGAGAACGGGCTCTCGCTCGCCGACGACCTGCTGCCCGTGACTCCGGCCGCGCACTACTGGATGGGCGGGATCGCGACCGACCTGGACGGGCGCACCAGCCTCCCCGGGCTGCTCGCGGTCGGCGAGGTCGCCCGCACCGGCGTCCACGGCGCGAACCGCCTCGCCTCCAACAGCCTGCTCGAGGGCGTCGTGTTCGCGCGCCGCGCGGCGCTCGCCCTCGACTCCCTCCCGTGGAGCGGGGGCCCGGTCGCCCCTCCCCGCGCCGTCGTCCCGATGACGCTCGACCGCACCGCTCTCCAGGACGCGATGTGGGCGGGAGCCGGCCTCTCCCGGGACGCGGCGGGGCTCACAGCGGCGCGCGACGCACTCGTCGCCTCCGCCACGCCCGCTCCGCTCGGACTGAAGACGCTCGAGGACGCGAACCTGCTGACCTGCGCCCTCGCTCTCATCGACGCCGCGCTCGCGCGCACGCACTCCGTCGGCGCCCACCACCGCACCGACTCCCCCGACCCCGCGACGGCGAGCGCCGCCGCCCCCACCAGAGAGGCGGCCCTTCCGTGCTGACCCGCCAGAGCATCGACCGCGTCGTCACCCTCGCCCTCGAGGAGGACGCGCCCTGGGGCGACCTGACCTCCGACACCCTCCTCCCCGCGGACGCCACCGCGAGCGCCGCCCTCGTGGCCCGCGAGCCCGGCGTCTTCAGCGGCGGCGCCGTCCTCGTCGGCACGATGCGGCAGGTCGACTCCCGGATCCGCTGCTCGGTGCTCGTGGAGGACGGCGCGGTCTTCGAGGCCGGGCAGACCCTCGCCCGGATCGAGGGCCCCGCGGGCGGCGTGCTCCGCGGCGAGCGCGTCGCGCTCAACCTCGTGCAGCGGATGAGCGGCATCGCCACCCTGACGGCGCAGTACGTCGCCGCGGTGGAGGGGACGCGCGCCCGCATCGTCGACACCCGCAAGACCACGCCGGGCCTGCGCGCGCTCGAGAGGCACGCCGTCCGCAGCGGCGGCGGCCGCAACCACCGCTTCTCGCTCTCGGACGCGGTGCTGGCGAAGGACAACCACCTCGCGGTGCTCGCCGCGCGCGGGATCGACCTGACCGCGGCCCTGCGGGCGGCGCGCGCCTCGATCCCGCACACGGCGCACCTCGAGGTCGAGGTCGACCGGCTCGACCAGATCGAGCCCGCGCTGGCGGGAGGCGCGGACACGATCATGCTCGACAACTTCACCCCCGAGCTGCTCCGCCAGGGCGTCGCCCTCATCGGCGGGCGGGCCGTGGTCGAGGCGAGCGGCGGCGTCGACCTCACGACCGTGCGCGCGATCGCGGAGGCGGGAGTCGACGTGATCTCCGTCGGCGCGCTCACCCACAGCGTCCGCTCGCTCGACCTCGGCCTGGACATCGCAGTCGAGTGATCTACCTCGACCACGCCGCGACCTCGCCCGTGCGCCGCGAGGTGCTGGAGGCCATGTGGCCGTTCCTCACCGCCGAGTACGGCAATCCGTCGAGCAGCCACTCGCTCGGCGACGCCGCGGCGCGCGCGCTGGAGGCGGCGCGCGCTCACGTGGCCCGCTTCCTCGGCGGCCGCGCCTCCGAGACGCTCTTCACCTCCGGCGGCACGGAGTCGATCAACACGGCGGTCAAGGGCCTCGCGCTGGGATCGCCGCGCGGACGGCACCTGGTGATCTCGGCGCTCGAGCACGAGGCGACCGTCGAGTCGGCCGACCACCTCCGGCGCCTGCACGGCTTCGAGGTGTCGACGGCCCCCGTCGACGCGACCGGCCTGCTCGACCTCGACGCGCTCGCCGCGCTGGTCCGGCCGGACACCGCGCTGGTCTCGGTGCTCGCGGCGAGCAACGAGATCGGGACGGTGCAGGACGTTCCGGCGATAGCGGCGCTCTGCCGATCGCGCGGCGTGCCGCTGCACGTGGACGCCGTCCAGGCCGCCGGCTGGCTGGACGTCGCGGGCTGGGGCGCCGACGCGGTCTCGGTCTCGGGGCACAAGCTCGGGGCGCCGAAGGGCGTGGGGGCGCTGCTGCTGCGCAGCCGGCTCCCGTTCGAGCCCCTGCTGCACGGCGGCGGCCAGGAGCGGGAGCGGCGCTCGGGCACCGAGAACGTGGCCTTCGCGGTCGCGCTCGGCACCGCGGTGCGCCTGCTCGATCCGGACCGCGCGGCGCGGGTCGGAGCGGTCCGGGACGCGTTCGCCGAGCGGGTCGCGGCCCTGGCGCCCCGGGCCGTGCCGCTGGGCTCCGCGGCGCACCGGCTCCCCTCGATCGCCGCGTACGCCGTCCCCGGGCGCAGCGGCGAGTCGACGCTCCTCGAGCTGGAGGAGCGCGGCGTCGTCGTCTCGAGCGGCTCGGCGTGCGCCGCCGGGCGCGACGAGCCCTCGCCCGCGCTGCTGGCCCTCGGCCTCGACCCCGACGTCGCCCGGACCGCCGTGCGGTTCAGCTTCGGCGAGGGCGCCACGCTCGAGGAGGCCGAGGCCGCGTCCTCCGCGCTCTCCGCGGTCCTCGCCTGAGACCTCTCACAGCGGATCCCCGTCGATCGGGAATGTCCGGGGCGTCCGCCGCTGTTCTCCCTCCCTACCCCGCATCCGCGCCCGCGAGTCGAGCCGTCGATGCGCCCCTCACACCGATCCCCCTCACGACCGGAGAACACCTGTGACCGAGCGCAGCACCCTTCCCGCCGCGCGGCCCGCCGCACCCGCCGCCGCCACGACCCTCGAGCCGCGCAGCCGCCTGGTCATCAGCCTCCTGCTGGTGTCGGCGTTCGTCGTGATCCTCAACGAGACGATCATGAGCGTGGCGCTGCCCGACCTCATGCGCGACTTCGACGTCGAGGCGCACGTGGGCCAGTGGCTCTCGACCGCCTTCATGCTCACGATGGCCGTCGTCATCCCGATCACGGGCTACCTGATCCAGCGGCTGCACACCCGCACGCTCTTCGCCGCCGCAATGATCCTCTTCAGCCTCGGCACCCTCACCGCCGCGCTCGCCCCGACCTTCGCGGTCCTCCTGGCGGCCCGCGTGGTGCAGGCCGGCGGCACGGCCATCATGATGCCGCTGCTGATGACGACCGTGATGACGCTGGTGCCCCCGGCGATCCGCGGCCGGATGATGGGCAACATCTCGATCGTCATCTCGGTGGCTCCGGCCGTCGGACCGACGATCTCGGGCGTCATCCTCAACTTCCTCGGCTGGCGCTGGATGTTCTGGATCGTGCTGACGATCGCGATCGGCGCGCTGCTCCTGGGCCTGCGCAAGGTCGAGAACGTCACCGAGCCCCGCTCCATCCCGATCGACTCGCTCTCGGTCGTCCTCTCGGTCTTCGGCTTCGGCGGCCTCGTCTACGGCCTGTCGAGCCTCGGCGAGGGCGGAGCCGCGGTCGTCGCGCCGTGGATCCCGTTCGTCGTCGCGGGCCTCGGCCTCGCGGGCTTCATCGCGCGCCAGCTCCTGCTGCAGCGCACCGACCGGGCCCTGCTGGACCTCCGGACCTTCTCCTCCGCGAACTTCACCATCGTCATCGCGATGATGGCGGTCAGCATGTCGGCGCTCTTCGGCACGCTGATCCTGCTGCCCCTCTACACGCAGAACGTGCTGGGCCTCACACCGCTGGAGACCGGGCTGCTCCTGCTCCCCGGCGGCCTGCTGATGGGCCTGCTCGCGCCGTTCGTCGGCCGCGGATACGACCGCTTCGGCCCGCGCGTGCTGCTCGTGCCCGGCTCGATCGTCGTCGCCGGCGCACTGTGGGGGTACACCCTGCTCGCGGCGGACTCGTCGCCCTGGTTCGTCCTCTCGCTGCACGTCACCCTCAGCCTGGGCCTCGCCTTCGTCTTCACGCCGCTGTTCACCGCCGGCCTCGGCTCGGTGCGCCCCTCGCTCTACTCGCACGGCAGCGCGATCATCGGCACCGTGCAGCAGCTGGGCGGCGCGGCGGGCACGGCGCTGTTCGTCACCGTCCTCTCGATCCGGTCGGCGGAGCTCGCCCAGGGCGGAGCCGACGAGGTCGCCTCCTACGCCGGCGGCATCCACTCCGCGTTCCTGTGGGGCGCGTCGATCGCGACGGTCGCGATCGTGGCCGCGTTCTTCGTCCGCCGCCCGGCGGAGTCGGACGCGCCGCTCCCGATGGCGCACTGAGCAGGGCGGGCCGACCCCGCCTGTTCACCTCCGCGTCACCCCGCCTCCCTACGGTGTCGCCCCGGCCGCCGCGCTCCCGATCGCGCGGCCGGGACGGAGACGAGACGTGACCGAGACGGCCGGCCCCCAGGACGTGCTCGACGCCGGAGCGGCCACCCCTCCTCCCCGCACGCTGGTCGACGTCCTCCGCGACACCGCGGAGCGCCACCCCGACGCCTCCGCGCTGGAGGACCCGGCCGGAGCGCTCAGCTACCGGGAGCTGCTGGCCCGCACGGTACAGCTCGCGGGCGAGCTCACCGCCGCCGGGGTCCGACGCGGCGACCGCGTCGGGATCCGCATGCCCAGCGGCTCCCGCGAGCTCTACCTCGCGATCCTGGCCGTCCTCGCCGCGGGAGCCGCGTACGTCCCGGTGGACGCGGACGACCCCGAGGAGCGGGCGCGCCTCGTCTTCGGCGAGGCCGCCGTCCGCGGCGTGATCACCGGCTCCGGCCGCTTCGAGCGCACCGGCGCCGACGAGCCGGCCGCGCGCCTGTTCACCGCGAGCGCGCCGCACCCGAGCACGGCGTCGATCCCGCTGCTGCAGCCGCCCTCGCTCGAGGACGACGCCTGGATCATCTTCACCTCCGGCTCCACCGGAACCCCCAAGGGAGTGGCGGTCAGCCACCGCTCCGCCGCCGCCTTCGTCGACGCCGAGGCGCGCCTGTTCCTCCAGGCGGAGCCGCTCGGCCCCGGGGACCGGGTGCTGGCCGGTCTCTCGGTCGCGTTCGACGCGTCCTGCGAGGAGATGTGGCTCGCCTGGCGGCACGGCGCCTGCCTCGTCCCCGCTCCCCGCTCGCTGGTCCGCAGCGGCATGGACCTCGGCCCCTGGCTGACCACGCACGGCATCACCGTGGTCTCGACCGTGCCGACCCTCGCGGCGCTCTGGCCCGCGGAGTCGCTCGAGAACGTCCGCCTGCTGATCTTCGGCGGCGAGGCGTGCCCGCCGGAGCTCGGCGAGCGCCTGGCCGTCGAGGGCCGCGAGGTCTGGAACACCTACGGGCCGACCGAGGCCACCGTCGTCGCCTGCGCCGCGCCCCTCGGCGGGCCTCCCCCGGTGCGCATCGGGCTGCCGCTGGACGGCTGGCGGCTCGCCGTCGTGGACGCGGACGGGCAGCGGGTCGGCGAGGGCGAGGTCGGCGAGCTGGTCATCGGCGGGGTCGGGCTCGCGCGCTACCTCGACCCGGTCAAGGACGCCGAGAAGTACGCGCCGGCACCGCTCCTGGGCTGGGAGCGGGCCTACCGCTCCGGCGACCTGGTGCGCTTCGAGAGCGCCGGCCTGATCTTCCAGGGGCGCGCGGACGACCAGGTGAAGCTCGGCGGTCGGCGGATCGAGCTCGGCGAGGTCGAGGCGGCGCTGCAGGCGCTCCCCGGAGTCTCGGGGGCGGCGGCCGCGGTCCGCACCACGGCGGCCGGCAACCAGGTCCTCGTCGGCTACCTGGCCCTCGCCGGCGGCCGGGAGCTCGACCGCGACGCGGCGCTCGCCCGCCTGCGTGAGGAGCTGCCCGCATCCCTCGTGCCGCTGCTGGCCGTGGTCGAGGAGCTGCCGACCCGCGTCTCCGGCAAGGTCGACCGCGCCGCACTCCCCTGGCCGCTCGCCGTGGGCACGACCGAGGACGCCTCCCTCGACCCCGAGGAGGCGTGGCTCGCCGCCCTCTGGCGCGACGTGCTCGGCGTGCCGGTCGACGAGCGGGCGAACTTCTTCGACCTCGGCGGCGGCTCCCTCGCCGCCGCCCAGCTGGTCGCGCGGATCCGCGAGCGCGACCCCGAGTTCACGGTCGCCGACGTCTACGCCCACCCGCGTCTCGCGGCGATGGCCGCCGAGATCCAGAGCCGCTCGACCGGCACTGCGGAGGTGTCCGCTCACCGCATCGCGCCGGTCCCCCTCAGGATGCGCGTGCTGCAGACCCTCCTCGGCGCACCGCTGCTCGTGGTCGGCAGCGCCCGCTGGGTCACTGCGATCCTCACCGTCACCGCGGTGCTCGACCTGGTGCCGGGGTTCGGCTGGCTGCCCACCGCTCCGCTCGCCGCGCTGATCCCCGCGTTCGCGCTCTTCCTCACGCCGTTCGGGCGGATGGGGCTCACCGTCCTCGCCGCGCGCACCCTGCTGCGCGGGATCCGAGCCGGAGACCACCCGCGCGGCGGGAGCGTGCACCTCCGGCTCTGGCTGGCCGAGCAGATCGCGTTCCAGCTCAAGGCCGTGAGCCTCGCGGGCGCGCCCTGGGTCGCCTATTACGCCCGCGCGCTCGGCGCCCGCATCGCCGACGACGTCGACCTGCACTCCCTCCCTCCGCTGACCGGGATGCTCACGCTCGGGCGCGGCGCCGCGATCGAGCCCGAGGTCGACCTCTCCGGCTACTGGATCGACGGCGACGTCCTGCGCGTCGGTGCCGTCCGGGTCGGCGCCGGCAGCACGGTGGGCGCGCGCAGCACGCTCCTCCCCGGCGCCCGGATCGGCAAGCACGCGCAGATCGAGCCGGGATCGGCCGTCTTCGGGCGGGTGCCGGCCGGGCAGCGCTGGGGAGGATCCCCCGCCCAGCGGCTCGGCAGGGCGAACGCCGGGTTCCCCTCGGAGCGCCCGGCGCGCCGCCCGGGCTGGGTCTGGGCGTACGGAGCGTCCGCGGTCGGCCTCGCGGCGGTCCCGGTCCTCGCCCTCGCGGCCGGGCTCGCCGTCGTGACCGCCGCCGTGCGCGGCTCGGCCGGCCTCGGCGCCGCGCTCGGGCCCGCTCTCGCCGCCCTCGTGCCCGCCGTCGCCGTCTCCGGAGTCGTCCTCGCCGCTCTCGTCGTCGTCCTGGTGCGCCTGCTCGGCCGGGGCGTCGAGCCCGGCACCCACCCCGTGCGCGGTCGGATCGGCTGGCAGGTCTGGTCGACGAAGCGGCTGCTCGACTCCGCGCGGGTCCTGCTCTTCCCGCTCTACTCGGGCCTGTTCACCCCGGTCTGGCTGCGGCTCCTCGGCGCGAAGGTCGGACGCGACGTCGAGGCCTCGACGGTGCTGCTCCTGCCCGCGATGACGACCATCCGCGACGGCGCGTTCCTCGCCGACGACACGCTCGTCGCCTCCTACGCGCTCGGCGGCGGCTGGATGCGGCTCGCCCGCGCCGAGATCGGCGAGCGCGCGTTCCTCGGCAACTCCGGCATGGCCGCGCCCGGCCACACCGTGCCCGCCGGCGGACTCGTCGCCGTCCTCTCCTCCGCGCCCCGCAAGTCGAAGGCGGGCTCGTCGTGGCTGGGCTCACCGCCCGTGCGGCTGCGGCGCACCGTCGTCGAGGCGGAGTCGGCGCGCACCTTCCGCCCGGCCCGCCGACTCCGCGCGGCCCGCATCGCGTGGGAACTCGGCCGCTTCGTCCCGGTGGTCGTCTCGGTCGCGATCGGCCTCGGCGTGGTAGCCGGACTGCTCGCGCTGATCCAGACGCTCGGGGCGGTGCTCGCCGCGCTCGTGGGAGGCGTCGTGCTGCTGGCCGCCGGGGCGGTCGCCGCGGCCGTCTCCACCGCCGCGAAGTGGATCCTGATCCAGCGGGTCGAGCCGAGCGAGCAGCCGCTGTGGTCCTCGTTCGTCTGGCGGAGCGAGCTGGCCGACGCCTTCACCGAGATGGTCGCCGCGCCCTGGTTCGCCCACGCCGCCGCGGGCACTCCGGCGCTGGTCTGGTGGCTGCGGAGCCTCGGCGCCCGGATCGGACGCGGCGTCTGGTGCGAGAGCTACTGGCTCCCCGAGGCCGATCTGATCTCGCTCGGCGACGGAGCGACCGTGAACCGGGGCTGCGTCGTGCAGACGCACCTGTTCCATGATCGAATCATGAGCATGGATCTCGTGAGCCTCGACGCCGGCGCCACCCTGGGCCCGCACAGCGTGATCCTCCCCGCCGCGCGGATCGCCGAGCACGGCACGGTCGGCCCGGCCTCGCTCGTCATGCGGGGGGAGCTCGTGCCCGCGGGCAGCCGCTGGAGCGGCAACCCGATCGGCCCGTGGCGCGAGGTGCGCGTCGCCGACTACCACGCGCCCGTCGCGTGAGCCCCGCGCTGACCGGGCTCGAGACCGCCGGCGACCCCTACGTCCCCGGTATCGGGAACACCGGCTACCGCGTCGAGTCCTACGACCTCGACCTCGACTACCGCGTCGCCTCGAACCGCCTGGCCGGCCGGGCCGTGCTGCGGATCGTCGCGCTGCAGCCGCTCCGGCGGTTCTCCCTCGACCTCTCCCGGCTCCGCGTGGCCCGCGTCCGGATCGACGGACGCCGCGCCCGCCACGAGCAGGCGCCGCACAAGCTGCGGGTGTCCCCCGCCGAGCCGCTGGCCGCCGGCGAGAGCGTCGACGTCGAGATCGAGTACAGCGGCCACCCCGCCCCCCGCGCCAGCCACTGGGGCGAGCTCGGCTGGGAGGAGCTGGAGGACGGGGTGCTCGTCGCCTCGCAGCCCTCCGGATCCTCCACCTGGTTCCCCTGCAACGACGACGTCGCCGAGAAGGCTCCGTACCGCCTGCGCGTCACCGCCGAGGAGGGCTACGCCGTGCTCGCGAACGGGGTGCTCATCGACTCGAGCGCCCGCTCCGGCCGCCGCACCTGGCTCTACGAGCAGCGCGAGCCCAGCGCCGCGTACCTCGCCTCGGTGCAGATCGGCCGCTACGCGATCGAGGAGCGCGTGCTCGCCGGCGTCGCGGTGACCCTCGCCCGCCCCGCCGCCCTGGCCGCTCGGGTCGCGCACGACTTCGCTCCGCTCGAGCGCATGCTCGCCCTGTTCACGCGGCTGTTCGGGCCCTACCCCTTCGCCCGCTACTGCGTCGTCGTCACGGCGGACGAGCTGGAGATCCCGCTCGAGGCGCAGGCGATGGCGGTGTTCGGCGCCAACCACGCCGACGGCCGCGGCGGCTCGGAGCGCCTCATCGCGCACGAGCTCGCGCACCAGTGGTTCGGCAACAGCGTGGGCATCGCCCGGTGGCGCCACATCTGGCTCAACGAGGGGTTCGCCTGCTACGCGGAGTGGCTGTGGTCGGAGGAGTCGGGCCGCGCCACCGCCGACGCCTGCGCCCGCCGCCACCACGCGGTGCTGCGGGCTGCGGCGCAGGATCTCGTGCTCGCCGATCCGGGGCCGGTCGCGCTCTTCGACGACCGCGTCTACAAGCGCGGCGCGCTCACCCTGCATGCGCTGCGGCTCACCGTCGGCGACGAGCCCTTCCTCCGGCTGCTGCGGGAGTGGACGTCCCGCTACGCCTCCGCCGCCGTCACCGACGAGGAGTTCCGCGAGCTCTGCACCGAGGTCCTCGGCGAGGGCGTGGACGACCTGCTCGACGCCTGGCTCCTCGACGAGGAGCTGCCGCCGCTACCGTCCCGGCGCTGACACCAGCGAGTCCGCGAGCGCGTCGCCGTGCTCGCGCCGCCAGCCGATGATGGGCCCGGCGCCCGCGTCCCCCATCGGCCCGAGGGCGACGCTGACCCGCAGCGCGGGGTCCAGCTGCGGCTCGGCCAGCCGGAAGCGGACGCCGTCGATCCGCGCCTCCGCCGCGTGGTGCGACTCGTGCACGTGCACCCGGCGCGGGTCGAGCTCGAGCCCGCGACCGTCCGCCTTCAGTGCGGCCTCGATCCGGGTCCAGTGCAGGACGGGGTCGGCGGGGCGCATCCCGCCCGTGGCGAAGGGCGCCCCGGCGATGCGCGTGATCCGCTCCCCGCGCTCGGGCGTGCCCAGCGTCGGCTCCACATCGACGCCGACCGCACCGGCGCTGCTCGCCGCGACCACGACGGCGCCCGCGCAGTGCGCGATGCTCACCGACAGCAGCTCGAGCGCGATCCCGCGTCCCTCCAGCCGCGGCCGGCCGTGCGCGCCCCCGCAGCGCGGGCAGCACGCGACGACCCGGACCTCCGACGCGCGCGTCCCCGTGAGCTCGGCCGCGAGCATCCGCAGGAGCACCCGCCCGAAGACGAAGCGCTCGGCCGCCGACGCGGCGACCGTGCCGGCGTAGCGCTCGCGCTCCTCGTCGCTCAGCAGCGGCAGCAGCCGCTCGGCGTCCAGCGTCTGCTCGTCGAGCGCCAGCCAGCGCAGGTGCACCCCCGGCAGCTCCGCGCCGATCCCCGACTCCCCCATGTCCGTCCCCCCGGTCAGCTCGTCGCGGCGTGCTCGCCGCGCTCGTACACGTCCGCGGCCGATCCGACGATCAGCGGGTCCGGACCCAGCGGGCCCACGACCTCCTCGTCGCGTCCGTCGTAGTCGTAGAGGCTCAGGACGTAGCGCATGGCCTCGAGCCGGGCGCGCTTCTTGTCGTTGCTCTTCACGATGGTCCAGGGAGCGTCGGCGGTGTCGGTCGCCGCCATCATCGCCTCCTTGGCCGCGGTGTAGTCGCCCCACTTGTCGAGCGAGGCGAGGTCCATCGGCGAGAGCTTCCACTGGCGCACGGGGTCGATCATGCGGATCGTGAACCGGGTGCGCTGCTCCTCCGCCGAGACCGAGAACCACAGCTTCACCAGGTCGATGCCGTCGCCGACGAGCATCCGCTCGAACAGCGGCGTCTGGCGGATGAACTCGTCGTACTGCGCCGGCGTGCAGAAGCCCATCACGCGCTCCACGCCGGCCCGGTTGTACCAGGAGCGGTCGAAGAGGACGATCTCGCCGGCGGCCGGCAGGTGCGAGACGTAGCGCTGGAAGTACCACTGACCGGCCTCGCGCTCGGTCGGCTTCTCGAGCGCGACCACGCGGGCTCCGCGCGGGTTGAGGTGCTCGGTGAAGCGCTTGATGGTGCCGCCCTTGCCCGCGGCGTCGCGCCCCTCGAACACGACCACGAGTCGGCGCCCGTGCTTCTTGATCCAGTTCTGCAGCTTCAGCAGCTCGATCTGGAGGAGGCGCTTGCCCGCCTCGTACTCCTCGCGCGACATCCGCTCGTCGTAGGGGTAGCCCTCGCGCCAGGTGTCGACCTGCGTGCCGTCGCGGCGCAGGAGCACCGGATCGTCGTCGTCCTCGTCCAGCACGACGAGGTCCCGCGCGTCGGCGGGCGTGAGCGTGCGGAGCAGCTCGGGAGTGGGACGGAGGGCGTCATCGGCGGTGTCGGGCACGGAGGGACGCTAGTGCGCCCGTGCGACGCTCCGGTGAACGGCGGGTATCCCCGCGTCTGCGGGGAGGACGGTCGGACAGGCTGCCGCGCCGATCGCGGACCCGGCCGCCGGACGCGCAGGCTGACCACGACGGCTGTACGCGACCGAGGCTGCAGTGCTCGATCCGGTGCGTTCCCGCGAGGATCGACCGGCTCCGCCTCGTCTCGGGACGGCGTCAGCCGGTGAACGCCGCAGGAGGCAGGTCGGTCTCGCCGCCCTCGACCGCGTCGAGCAGCCGGTCGACCACGTCCTGCGGCGCCAGACCCGCGCCGAAGCGGGGCGCGTCTCCCGCGAGAGGGTGCCGGGACAGCTCGGTCTCGGTGTGGCCGGGGCGCGCGTCGAGCAGGAGGACGCCCGCCCGCTTGTACTCGCGGGCCGAGGCCTTCACGAAGGAGTGCAGTGCCGCCTTCGAGGCGGAGTACGCGGCGAGGCCCGCGGTCGGAGCCTCCGCCACCACGCCGCTGATGGTCAGCGCGAACGGCTCGCGCCCCTCGCCCGCCGACGCGACGAGCGACGGCAGCGCGGCGGTCAGCACCCGGATCGGCGCCAGCGCGTTCACCTCGACGAGCTCCTCCAGAACGGCCGGATCGAGCTCGGCGGACGGCCCGAAGGCCACGACGCCCGCGGCCACGACGACGCCGTCGAGGCGCCCGTGCCGCTCGAGCACCTCGGCGACCACGCGCCGGGGCTCGTCCTCCCCGCGCAGGTCGGCGACCAGGGGTGCCTCGCCGAGCGCCGCGGAGTCGCGTCCCGAGCGCACCGCGACGGCACCGCGCGCCTCCAGCGAATCGGCCAGGAGGCGGCCGAGGCCGCCCGAGGCTCCGAGGACGAGGACGACGGCACCGTCGAGACGAGTCATGTGGCGAGCCTAGACGGGTGCGCTGTCGCGGATCGGCACTACCGTCCGAGCGACCGGGCCCCTACCGTGAGGCCCATGACACGACTGCAGAGCCGTGCCGTGCTGCACCGCCTGCTCGAGGTTCTCGAGGATCCCGCCCCCGTCACCATCGGCCACGCGCGTCACGTCCGGATGCTCGTCCGCGAGGCTCTGGAGTGGATCGCCGGCCCTCGAGCGCACGAGTCCGGTGCGTGGAGCGGCCCCGCTTCGGGAGAGCCCGCGGCCGCGCTCGCCCCCGAGGATCCCGCCGCCACGGACCCGGGTCTCTGACGCTCCCGCCCTCCTCGTAGACTCGTTCGCCGGAGGAACGGGGGGTCGATGGACGAGGGTGCGCCGGCGGGCTGGTACCGCGACGAGGCCGATGCGGCCGAGATGCGCTGGTGGGACTGCAGGCGGTTCACCGGGGCGCGCCGCTCCGCGCAGGACAGTGCCGCGGTGGTGCGGGACGCACCCGTCACCCCCGTCACGGAGCGCGTCGACTACCGGCTCCCGAACGCCGACGGCGCCCCGAGCGTCGACGCCCTCGCCGAGGCCGAGCGGATCGAGGAGATCGCCGATCTGATCGGCCGCACGCTCGAGCAGGGCGAGATCGACGAGCGGACCCTCGAGGTCGACCTGATCCCCGAGCCCGACCACCCCACCGGCCTCGACGCCGTCTCGGTCCGGGCCGGCGGCCGCGTCCTCGGCTACCTGCCGAACGCCCCCGCCCACCGGGCCGCTCTCGACCGGGTCGTGGCGAGCGGAGCCGTCCCGGTCACGACCGCGCGCCTCCGGGTCGAGCGCGGCGAGGAGGGCCTGCGGGCCGTCCTCCGCGTCGCCCTGGTCGCCCCCGAGCTGCTCGTGCCGCTCAACGAGCCGCCCGTCGAGCGCCACTCGATCCTCCCCTGGTCGCGGGGCCTGCCGGTCCTGCGCGAGGACGAGCACTTCGCCCGCCTCTCGACGGTCGTTCCGTTGAGCGGCCGCGGCCTGCTGCTGGTGACCCTGCACCCGGCCGGCGACCTCGTCGAGCTCCGTCTCGACGGCGAGCGGGTGGGCGAGCTCTCCCCGACCCTCTCGGCGGATTTCACCCCGACCCTCCGCCACCTCGCGAGCCTCGGCCTCACCGCCGCCGCCTACGCCTCCCTCCGCGGATCCCCACTCAAGGTCGAGCTCACGCTGCAGGCCGCGAAGGCCGCGGAGCTGCCCGCCGAGTGGGTCGACGGCCGTCCGGTCACTCTCCCCCGACTCCTCCCGCCGGCCCGGACCTACACCGTCCCGCCCTCGTACACGGCGCCGCTGCGTCCCACTCCCCGCAGCTCGGAGGCGGTCTCCCGCTCGGTCCGCCGGACCGTCGCCTGGGTGGTCGTCGGCGTCTGCACCCTCGTCGGGCTGTCGAGCTGGCTGATCGGGGACGTGCTGAACTGACGGGCGGAGCGGACGTCCGCGGACGTGACCGGCCTCGTGTCGGACTCCCGGGGTCGGCGATCCCGCACCTCCGTGCAGAAGCGCCCGGCTCGCGGATCCGGGGTTCCGAGCGAACCGGGCGCCTCGAGCCGAGCGCGGCCGTCCTACACGTTGAAGCGGAACTCCACGACGTCGCCGTCCTGCATCACGTAGTCCTTGCCCTCGATGCGGGCCTTGCCCTTCGCGCGGGCCTCGGCGATCGAGCCGGTCTCGACGAGGTCGTCGAACGAGATGATCTCGGCCTTGATGAAGCCCTTCTGGAAGTCGGTGTGGATGACACCGGCGGCCTGGGGCGCGGTCCAGCCCTTCCCGATGGTCCAGGCGCGCGTCTCCTTCGGGCCGGCCGTGAGGTACGTCTGGAGGCCCAGGGTGTCGAAGCCGATGGTCGCGAGCTGGTTGAGGCCCGACTCCGTCTGGCCGGTCGACTCGAGCATCTCGGCGGCGTCGGCCTCGTCGAGGTCGATCAGCTCGGACTCGATCTTCGCGTCGAGGAAGATCGCCTTCGCCGGCGCGACGAGGGCCGCGAGCTCGGCCTTCCGGGCGTCGTCGGTCAGCACGGCCTCGTCGACGTTGAAGACGTAGATGAACGGCTTGGCGGTCAGCAGGCCCAGCTCGCGGATCGGCTCCAGATCGATCGAGGAGGCCGACAGCGGCTTGCCCTGGTCGAGGAACTCGCGCGCCTTCTTCGCGGTCTCGACCACGATCGGCTCGATCTTCCTGCCCTTGAGCTCCTTCTCGTAGCGGGCCTCGGCCTTCTCGAGGGTCTGGAGATCGGCGAGGACCAGCTCGGTGTTGATCGTCTCCATGTCGCTGGCGGCGTCGACCTTGCCGTCGACGTGGACGACGTCGGAGTCCTCGAAGCCGCGGATGACCTGCGCGATGGCGTCGGCCTCGCGGATGTTCGCGAGGAACTTGTTGCCCAGGCCGCCGCCCTCGGACGCGCCGCGCACGATGCCGGCGATGTCGACGAAGGAGACGGGCGCCGGGAGGATGCGCTCGGAGCCGAAGATCCCGGCGAGCACCTCGAGGCGGGAGTCGGGCAGGTTCACCACACCCACGTTCGGCTCGATCGTCGCGAACGGGTAGTTCGCCGCGAGCACCGTGTTCTTGGTCAGTGCGTTGAAGAGCGTCGACTTGCCGACGTTGGGGAGACCGACGATTGCGATAGTGAGAGCCACGGGCATCCATCCTACGGCGTGGCGGCGGAAGGGCCGGGCGGGCGGGGCGCGGAGGAACGGGAGGCGCCCGCCCGCGACCGGCGGGTGCTCCCGCCCGCTCGTGGCGACGCGCGCGCGACGCTCCCTGCGGCGTCGGAGGTGCGTGAGAGGCTGGAGTGTGCCCATCGACTTCACCGCCATCGACTTCGAGACCGCCAACTCGCACGGGGCCTCCGCCTGCTCCGTCGGGCTCGTGAAGGTCCGCGACGGCCGCGTCGTCGACCGCGCCGGCTGGCTCATCCGCCCGCCGCTGGGGTACGACGACTTCCTCGAGTGGAACACGCGGATCCACGGCATCCGCAAGCACGACGTGCACGCCGCCGCCTCCTGGGTCGACCAGTTCGCCGACCTGGCGGCCTTCGCCGGCGAGGACGTGTTCGTCGCGCACAACGCCGGCTTCGACATGGGCGTCATCCGCGCAGCCTGCGCGGCGACCTCCCTCGAGCACCCCGAGTACGACTACCTCTGCTCGCTGCAGCTCGCCCGCAAGACGTACGAGCTCGACTCCTACCGCCTCCCCGTCGTCGCCATGGCCGCGGGCTTCGAGGACTTCCGCCACCACGACGCGTCGGCCGACGCCGAGGCGTGCGCCGCGATCGTCGTGCACGCGGCCCGGCGGCACGGCGCCGCGAGCATGGCCGAGCTCGGCGAGCTGGCCGGCGTCTCCGTGAAGCGCCTGCGCCCGAAGGCCCCCGTCGCCGCCTGACGTCCGTCATGCCGAGCCGGCTCGAGACGATCGGCTCAGCCGCGGGGGTCGCCGAACCAGGTGCTGAAGATGCGCCAGAAGTTCCGGTTCCCGTAGGCCGAGCAGTCGTCGCCCTCGCCGTAGAGGTTCGCGAGCGCCGCCGCATTCGGCTGGTACGGCGTGTAGTAGTAGAGACCCGCCGTGGCCGCGTTGGCGATCGTCACCGGGGCGGTGCCGCAGGACTCGTCCGGGGAGTAGCGGACGTCGCTGGCCGCGCCGACCGGGTACCAGTCGAAGCTCGAGTCCGGATTCCGGTAGCGCTGGAACTGCCACGCCGCTCCGTACACCTGCGCCGCGAAGCCGTAGGAGTCCGTGTCGCAGTCGGCGGTGTCCGGGCAGCCGTAGCCCGTGGCGCTGCGGAACTGCCGCTCGCTCGGCTCCGGATCGGTCACGAGCGACTGCTCCTTCTGCAGCAGCACCAGGAGGACGGCCGGATTCACGCCGCACGCGCCGGCGACCGAGGTGATGATCTCCGCTGCCGGGACGTCGCGTCCGGCGGGCAGCGCATCGCACTGCTCGTCGGCCGTGATCGCCGCGGTGTCCTCGGCGTAGTCGCGCAGGCACGGCACCGGCCCGCCCGCGCAGTCGGGGACGCGGGCGTCGAGGAACGCCTGCACCGTGAGCGGTCCGAGCGCGTCGCCGGCGAAGAAGACCTCGTCGGAGATCAGGTCGCCCGGGTCGAAGTCGGCCGCGACGGGGCCCGGCTGGAGGAAGGTCCACAGCCGGACGGTCTGCGGCTCGGACGGCACCGCTGCGAGGCGCGTGCCGTCGACGGAGCCTCCCAGCAGGAGTGCCACCAGCGCCGCGACGACGACGACCGCACCGCCCCGCCGGCGTCGGAGGCCGGTCGGGGACGGTGCGGTCGGGGTCATCCCTCCACGCTAGTGGCGGGGTCGCGGGCGATCAGCCGCAGGGGGTGAGCCGCGCGACGTCCTCCGAGAGGGTGGTGGGACCGCCGAGGAGGACGACCCGCTGAGCTCCCGACTTCGCGATGTCGGTCAGGACGGCGCGGGGCACGCAGTTCGTCGGCACGGCGAACAGCGGGCTGTTCGAGTAGCCCGCCGCCGTGGCTCCGGCGAGGGCGTCGGGGAAATTCTCGCCCGTCGCCAGGAACACGGTCTTGGCCCTCGAGAAGGCTGCCCGGTTCAGCTGCTCCGAGGTGTCGTAGCGGTCGACTCCGCCGATGCGGGTGATCGTCGGCACCGGAAGCGAGTTCTTGATCCCCTCGCTCACCGACAGGGGGCTGCCCGCGATGGTGAGGTTCTGCACCTTGAGCTTCGAGAGGATGCCCTTCGTCACGGCGTCGGCCGTGCTGCCGGTGCCGTTCACGAGGACGACGGGCGCGTCGACGGAGCCGGCCGCGGCGCTCGCGCCGAGCGCGTCGGGGAACTTCTCGCCCGTGGCGAGCCAGGCCCGCGTCGAGCCGCCCGAGAACGCGCTCTGGATGATGAGCCTGGACGTGTCGTAGCGGTCCTTCCCTCCGATGCGGTCCACCGTCGGCGAGTAGGACCTCAGCTGGTTCAGCAGGCCGTCGCCGACGCTCAGTGCGGAGCCGACCACGACGATCCTCGCCGGCTTGAGCCGGCTGAGCTCGTCGCGAACGGGCTGCGACATCGAGTCCCGGTCGACCAGGAGCAGCGGACCGCCCTGCTTGGCCGCGGCAGGGGCGGCGCTCAGGGCGTCGGGGAAGTTGGCGCCGGTCGCGATGTAGACGACCGGGACGTTCGTGCGGAAGACGGCCTTCGAGATCGCGACGGCGGTGCCCTGGCGGTCCGTGCCGGCCAGGCGCGAGACGTCGATCCCGGCCGACGTGCTCACGGACGAGCAGCCGAGATCCTTCCGGCCGGGGCCCCGGGAGTCGCCCGTGCCGACCCAGCGGTTCCAGTCGACGGAGTCGGCGGAGACGCAGACCTGGTAGGTGCCGGGTGCCGAGACGGGCGTGGTGGCGCCGAAGCCGTGGGCGCGGCCGGCGACGGAGTACTCGCCCGGGATGTCACCGCGGTCGCCGTTCGCGGTCTGCGTGCGGACCGTGCGGGTGCCGTCGGGGCCGGTCACCGTGACCGTCGTGGTCAGCGCGGCCTGCTGCGTCGTCGGATCGACGGCCCAGCCGGACACGCTCAGGGTGCTGCCCGAGATGCGCGGGGCGTCGACGCGTCCCGCGGGGGCGATCCCGGCGTTGGCCAGGGTGCCGTTCGGGTTCCAGTCGCTGAAGAGGTACCAGAAGTTGATGTTGCCGTAGGTCGCGCAGGCCGCGTTGCCGGAGCCGGTGAGCGCGTAGTCGTTGGGCTGGTACGGCGTGTAGTAGTAGAGGTCGGCCGTGGCCTGGTTGCGGATGGTGACCGGCGAGGAGCCGCACGCGGTGCTCGGGTAGTAGGCGACGTTCGGCGTCGTGCCCGGAGCGTAGGTGGTGAAGTTCGAGCCGGAGCCGGGCGGGTTGGCGTAGCGCTTGAACTGGCGGGCCGCGCTGTAGACCTGCGTGAAGAAGCCCGCCGAGCCGGGGTCGCACGCCGCGGTGTCCGGGCAGTTGTAGCCGGTCGCCTTGGCGTAGTCCTCGGGGCTGGGCGTCGCGTCGGTGACGAGGCTCCGCTCCTTCTGCACGAGCACGACCAGGGCGAGCGGGTTGATGCCGCAGGCCAGGCCGACGCGCGTGAAGATCGAGGCCGACGACTCGCTGCCGGAGCCCTGGTAGGCGCTGCACATCGCGTCCGCCGCCTTGGACGGCGTCGCCTGCGAGAAGTTCTTGAGGCAGGGGGCGGTGCCGGCGGTGGAGCACGGGCTGCCCTTCTCGTTCAGGAGCGACTGCACCTGACCGGTGCTCAGCGCGTCCCCGTCGAAGAACTGGGCGTCGCTGACGATGAAGCCGGCGCGGAAGCTCTTCGTCTCCTCGGCGCTGTACTGCGTCGACTGGTCCGGGACGCCGAGGTCGGCGCGGTCGAGGGACGCGTCGAGAGCGCCGGTCTCGACCGAGACGGTCGACGGCGCGTCCTCGGCGGCGGAGGCGGAGGTGATCGGGACGAGGGCGGTGCCGAGCCCGACGGCGAGAGCGAGCGCGGCCGTGAGCAGGCGCGATGAGCGGTGGTGATTCCCCATGATCGCGAAGTCTACGAGGCGGTCGCAGGGCGTCCTGGCCCTCGTTCGGTGGGCGTGGCGCGTCGATCGCTCGATGTCGGAGGTGCGTGGTGTCATCGGCGGCATGGATCTCTCCTTCGTCCTCGGCCTGGTGGTCGGCGCGCTCCTCGCGGGAGTCGTCGCCGTCCTCCTCGCCCGCTCCCGCACGCCCGACGCCGCCCTCGCCCTCGACCTCGCGACGGCCCGCGCACGCGCGGAGGGCCTGGAGGAGCGCCACGAGGCCGTCGTCGAGCAGCACCGCGAGCACCTCGGCTCCGCCCGCGACCAGATCCGCGAGCTCCAGGAGCAGCTGCGCGTCGTCGCCGAGCGCGAGCGGCACGACGCGCGCATCCTGCAGACCCTCTCCCCCGTCGCCGAGAGCCTGCGCGGCATGCAGGAGGCGGTCGGCCGGCTCGAGCGCGAGCGCGCCGCCCAGTTCGGGGCGATCACCGAGCAGCTCGAGGGACAGCGGGCGGCAGGCGAGCAGCTGCGCTCGACGACCGAGACCCTCGCGTCCGCGCTCCGCTCCACCACGAGCCGCGGCGCCTGGGGCGAGACGCAGCTGCGGAACGTCGTCGAGGCCGCCGGGCTCACCCAGCGGGTCGACTTCGACGTGCAGTTCGGGCTCGAGGGCGAGGCGGGCCGCGGCCGCGCCGACATGGTGGTCCGCCTGCCCGGCGGCAAGGCGATCGCGGTGGACGCCAAGGTGCCGTTCGACGCGTACCTGGAGGCGAGCGCGATCCCCGCGGGCGCCGGCGGAGAGGAGGAGGCGCGGCGCGCGGGGCTCCTGCGCGCGCACGTCCGCGCCCTCCGCGGCCATGTGGACGCGCTGGCCGCCCGCTCCTACTGGACCGGTCTCCCGGCGAGCCCCGAGTTCGTCATCGCGTTCGTGCCGAGCGAGCCGCTGCTCGCGAGCGCGCTCGACGCCGACCCGAGCCTGCTCGAGTACGCGTTCCGCAAGCGCGTCGCCCTCGCCTCGCCCGTGACCCTGTGGTCGGTGCTGAAGACCGTCGCATACACCTGGCAGCAGGACGTGCTCACCGACGACGCCAAGCGCCTGCTCGACCTCGGCAAGACGCTCTACGCCCGTCTCGGCACCCTCGCCGACCACGCCGAGGGCCTGCGCCGCTCGCTCGAGAAGACGGTCGACTCCTACAACGCCTTCGCCGGCTCGCTCGAGAGCCGCGTGCTGGTCACCGCGCGCCAGTTCGACTCCCTCGACGAGTCGCGCGTCATCGCCCCGGTCGGAGGAGTCGCCTCCTCGCCGCGCCGCCTCACCGCCGTCGAGCTGCTCGCCGCGGACGACGAGTCCGAGCGGAGCGCGTAGGGTCCCGGGTTCTCGCTGAGCGAGCACCGGGCGTGCAGGCCGGGCGCGAGCGGCACCGTCCATCCGGCTCGACACCCGGACGACCGCAGCTCACGACGGCACTCCGCCTCCGCGGCTCGCCGGAGGAGCGCCCGCGACGCGCATCGAGACCCGCCGCGGCTCCGCCCGCTCACCTGGTGATGATCGAGGCCGACGTTCTATCGCGCATCACACGCCGAGACGCCACCGCTCTCGCCGAGGCGCCGTCAGCGGGGCGGCGCCTCAGCGGCGGGGCGGCGTCTCGGACAGACGGTGACGGCCTAGACCCACTTCTCCGCGAGGTGCTGGGCGGTCACGCGGCGGATGGTGCCCGAGCGGGAGCGCAGCACGATGGACTCCGTCGTGATGACGTGGCCCTCCTTGCGCACGCCCTTCACGAGCCCGCCGTTCGTCACTCCGGTCGCGACGAAGTAGGTGTTGTCGCTGCGGACGAGGTCGTTGGCGTGGAGGACGCGATCGAGGTCGTGCCCGGCGTCGATGGCGCGCTGGCGCTCGTCGTCGTCCTTCGGGCGGAGGATGCCCTGGATCACTCCCCCGAGCGCGCGGATGGCGCAGGCGGTGATGATGCCCTCGGGCGTGCCTCCGGTGCCGACGCACATGTCGAGTCGGGAGTCGTGGCGAGCGGCGTTGATGCCGCCCGCGACGTCGCCGTCGAGCAGGAGGCGCGTGCCGGCTCCGGCCGCACGGATGTCCTCGATCAGCTGAGCGTGGCGCGGGCGGTCGAGCACCGCGATGCGCATCTCCTCGACGGGCTTGCGCTTGGCGCGGGCCAGGGCGCGGATGTTCTCGCCAATCGGGCGCTGGATGTCGATGATCCCGACGCCCTCGGGCCCGGTGACGATCTTCTCCATGTAGAACACGGCGGAGGGGTCGAACATCGCGCCGCGGTCGGCGACGGCGATCATCGAGAGCGCGTTCTGGCGCCCGGCCGCGGTCAGCGAGGTGCCGTCGATCGGGTCGACGGCGATGTCGGCGGCGGGCCCCGAGCCGTTGCCGACGTGCTCGCCGTTGAAGAGCATGGGCGCGTTGTCCTTCTCGCCCTCGCCGATCACGACGACTCCGTCGAAGTTCACGGTCCCGAGGAAGGTGCGCATGGCGTCGACCGCTGCGCCGTCGGCGGCGTTCTTGTCGCCCTTGCCGATGAAGGGCACGGCGCGGATCGCGGCGGCCTCGGTGGCGCGGACGAGCTCCATGCCGAGGTTGCGGTCGGGGTGGAGGTAGAGCGAGTCGCTGTCGATCACAGAGCGGAGTCCTTCGTCGTCGAGTTCGTGCACGTCGTCGCAGGACCCGCGGAGCGGATCCCCATCCCTGCCCGAAGCCTAGTCCAGGGCCCTCCACGGGCGGAGGGACCGCGGAGGGGCGCCTCGCTAGACTCGTCCGCGACGCGGGCCTCGCCCGACCCCCCTTCGTTCATCCGTCAAAGGAGATGCCATGCCCGTCGCTACCCCGGACCAGTACGCAGAGATGCTCGACAAGGCGAAGGCGGGCGGCTTCGCCTACCCGGCGTTCAACGTCTCGTCGTCGCAGACGATCAACGCGGTCCTCCAGGGCCTCACCGAGGCGGGCTCGGACGGCATCATCCAGGTCACCACCGGAGGCGCGGACTACTTCGCCGGCCACACCGTGAAGAACCGCGCGGCAGGCGCGATCGCCTTCGCGAGGTTCGCGACCGAGGTCGCCAAGAACTACCCGGTCACGGTCGCGCTCCACACCGACCACTGCCCGCAGAACGCGCTCGAGGGCTTCGTCTACCCGCTGATCGCCGCCTCCGAGGAGGAGGTCAAGGCCGGTCGCGAGCCGCTGTTCCAGTCGCACATGTGGGACGGCTCCGCGATCCCGCTCGACGAGAACCTCGCCATCGCGAAGGAGATCCTCCCGCGCGTCAAGAACATCAACGCCATCCTCGAGGTCGAGATCGGCGTCGTCGGCGGCGAGGAGGACGGCGTCTCGCACGACATCAACGAGCACCTCTACACCACGCTCGACGACGCGATCGCGACCGTCGAGGCCCTCGGCTTCGGCGAGCAGGGCCGCTACATGGCCGCCCTGACCTTCGGCAACGTCCACGGCGTCTACAAGCCGGGCAACGTCCGACTGCGCCCGGAGCTGCTCCGCGAGATCCAGGACGGCCTGCAGGCGAAGTACGGCACCGGCGCGCTCCCCCTCGATCTCGTCTTCCACGGCGGCTCGGGCTCGACCGACGAGGAGATCGCCGAGGCGGTCCGCAACGGCGTCGTCAAGATGAACATCGACACCGACACGCAGTACGCGTTCAGCCGCTCCGTCGCGGACACCGTGCTGAAGAACTACGACGGCTTCCTCAAGGTCGACGGCGAGGTCGGCAACAAGAAGGTCTACGACCCGCGCTCGTGGGGCAAGATCGCCGAGACCGCGATGGCCGCGCGCGTCGCCGAGGCGACCCGTCAGCTCGGCTCGGCCGGGAACTCCGGGAAGTAGGGCACCGCTCCGTGACGAACGCACACGATCAGCCGGGCGACAGGCGTCCGGAGCCGCAGTACGGCGAGTACGCGCCGCCCGGCTGGTCGTGGCAGCCGCCGGAGGACGCCGTGGTCGTCCCCGACCCGAGGGGGTCGGAGACCGATCCGAGGCCCGCGACCGCTCCGGCCGCGAAGCCCGTCGCGCATCCCGTCGACCGCCTGCTCACGATCGTGCTGCTCGCGCTCGGCGTGTTCTTCGCCGTGCCGACGCTGCTCGATCCCTCGAGCTTCGCGACGACCCTCCAGGAGCTCTACCGCTCCCAGGGCATCGGCACCTACGCGTCGCCGGAGCTCGCACGGATCCTCGGCGTCGTGGTGGCGCTCGCGCAGTCGCTGATCGTCGCCTTCGCGGTGTGGATCTCGATCCGGCGGCTCCGCGCCGGCAAGCGCGCCGTGCTCGTCCCGATCCTCGGGATCGCGGCGACCGTGCTGCTCTCCCTGATCGTCGCGGCGATCGCCATCCTGGGCGACCCGACGTTCGCGGAGTACGTCACGCGCATGTCGGGCTCGCAGGGCGGCGCCGGCACCGACGTCTAGCGTCGATCCCCGTTCCACCGCACACGGAAGAGGCCGCCGCTCCCGAGGGAGGGCGGCCTCTTCCGTGTCCGGGCCGGAACGCTCTAGGCGCCCGCTCCCGCGCTGATGCGTCCACCGACGCCGCGGGCGTCGCGCTTGCCGGCGACGTCCTTGCGCAGCTCCTTGGGGAGCGAGAACATCAGGTCCTCCTCCGCCGTCTTGACCTCCTCGACATCGCCGTACCCGGCGGCGGCGAGGTCGTCGAGGACCTCCTGGACGAGCACCTCGGGCACCGAGGCGCCGCTGGTGACGCCGACGGTGCGGATGCCCTCGAGCCACTCCTGCTTGATCTCGCTCGCGTAGTCGACCCGGTAGGCGGCCTTCGCGCCGTACTCGAGGGCGACCTCGACGAGGCGTACGGAGTTGGAGGAGTTCGCGGAGCCGACGACGATGACCAGCTCGGCGCCCGCGGCGACCTTCTTGATCGCGACCTGGCGGTTCTGCGTGGCGTAGCAGATGTCGTCACTCGGCGGGTCCTGCAGGTTGGGGAAGCGCTCGCGGAGACGGCGCACCGTCTCCATCGTCTCGTCGACCGAGAGCGTCGTCTGCGAGAGCCAGACGACCTTGTCCGGGTCCTTCACGACGATGTTCGGCACGTCGTCGGGGCTGCCGACGAGGGTGACGTGATCGGGAGCCTCGCCCGCGGTGCCCTCGACCTCTTCGTGGCCCTCGTGGCCGATGAGGAGGATCTCGAAGTCGTCGCGCGCGAAGCGGACGGCCTCGCGGTGCACCTTCGTCACCAGGGGGCAGGTCGCGTCGATCGCCTGGAGACCGCGGTCGGCCGCGCCCTGGACGACGGCCGGTGAGACGCCGTGCGCGCTGAAGACGATGTGCGATCCCTCGGGCACCTCGTCGACCTCTTCGACGAAGATGGCGCCCTGGCTCTCGAGCGTGGAGACGACGTGCACGTTGTGCACGATCTGCTTGCGCACGTAGACCGGGGCACCGTAGTGCTCGATGGCCTTCTCGACGGCGACGACCGCGCGGTCGACTCCGGCGCAGTAGCCGCGGGGCGCGGCGAGGAGGACGCGCTTGCGGCCCTCGACGGGGACGTCGCGCAGACGCCCTGTGGCGCGGGGCATGCGCGGCATGGGCAGGCTGATCGGGACTTGGCTCACCCCCTGATTCTACGTGGTGCATCCTGTGCCCGGGCCGTCCCGGTGTCGGACCCGTCCCGTACCGTTGTCGTCGCGGGAGGGCACTCCCGCTCCCCCCGTCCCTCCGAGCAGAGGCAGCGATGACCGACGCCCCACCCACCGCCGACGCACCCTGGCCGGTCGGCCTGCTCGCCAGCAAGATCAAGGGCTGGATCGAGCGCCTCGGGACCGCGTGGGTCGAGGGCGAGATCACCCAGTGGGGCGCGTCCGGCGGCAACGTCTACGGGAAGCTGAAGGACCTGTCCGGAGACGCGACGGTCGGCTTCACCGTCTGGTCGTCGGTGCGGAGCCGCCTCCCGGCCGACCTCAAGCAGGGCGATCGGGTCATCGCGCTGGTGAAGCCCAACTACTGGGTCAAGGGCGGCACGCTCTCGATGCAGGTCTTCGAGATGCGCCACGTCGGCCTGGGCGATCTGCTCGAGAAGCTCGAGCGGCTCCGCCGGCAGCTGGCGTCGGAGGGGCTGTTCGACGCCTCCCGCAAGAAGCCGCTGCCGTTCCTCCCGCACGGCGTGGGCCTCATCACCGGCAAGGACTCGGACGCCGAGAAGGACGTGCTGCGGAACGCGCAGCTGCGCTGGCCGGCGGTGCGCTTCCGGGTGGTCCACTCGGCCGTGCAGGGCGACCGGACGGTCCCGGAGGTGCTCTCGGCCCTGCGGACCCTCGAGGCCGACGACAGCATCGACGTGATCGTGATCGCCCGCGGAGGCGGCGACTTCCAGAACCTGCTCGGCTTCAGCGACGAGGCGCTCGTGCGCGCCGTCGCCGCCTGCTCCACTCCGGTCGTCAGCGCGATCGGCCACGAGGCCGACCGCCCGCTGCTCGACGACGTCGCCGACCTGCGCGCCTCCACTCCCACCGACGCCGCGAAGAGGGTCGTGCCCGACGTCTCCGACGAGCTGCTGCGCGTGCAGCAGGCCCGGCTGCGGATGACCGGCCGCGTGAGCGGGCTCGTCTCGCACGAGATCGACCGGCTCTCGCAGCTGCGCTCGCGGCCGGTGCTCGCCCAGCCGCACGTGCTGGTCGACCGGCACTCCGAGGAGCTGACCCGCTGGGTCGCGCGCGGCGCCGAGCTGGTGGACCGCCGCCTCGAGCGCGCGCACCTCGAGGTCGAGCGCCTGCACGGCCACCTGCGCGCCCTCTCCCCCCAGCACACCCTCGACCGCGGCTACGCGATCGTCCAGAACGCGGCCGGGCACGTCGTCCGGGCGCCCGGTGACGCGCCGGCCGGCGGCGCACTCGTCCTCACGCTCGCGGAGGGGGCCGTCGGCGCCCGCTCCGAGGGGCCTACCGGCGATCCCGCCGGCCGGTCCTGAGCCCGCCGCGCCACCCGTCCCCCTCAGCCCCGATCGATAGGATCAGACCCATGCCCGACTCCCCCGACGCCCCGGCGACCGACTCCGACGTCTCGGGATTCTCCTACGAGCAGGCGCGCGACGAGCTCGTCCGCGTCGTGTCCGAGCTCGAGCAGGGCAGCTCCACCCTCGAGCGCTCGCTCGCCCTGTGGGAGCGCGGCGAGGCCCTCGCCGCCCGCTGCGAGGAGTGGCTGATCGGAGCACGCGCCCGGCTGGACGCGGCCCGCTCCGGAGGGGCGGCCGCCGGATGAGCCGCGCGAAGCCCGCGCGGGTCGTCGCCGAGCTCGGGCGCCCGGAGACGGCGGCCGAGACGGCCGCCCGCAAGGCCGAGAACTCCCGGCTCTACCGTCAGCGCAAGACGGTCAACAACCTCGTCTTCTCGCTGCTCGCGACCGTCGGCGCCGTGGCGCTCATCGTCCTGCTCGTCCCCCGCGGCGACACCGTGGAGCTCTCCTCGGTCGACGTCCCCCGCGTCGCCGCGCAGGTCCAGCTGGGCGAGGAGCAGACGCTCGCCGTGCCCTCCCTGCCCGAGGGCTGGAAGGCCAACGCGGCCGAGCTCCGCCGCGAGAACGGCACCGACTACTGGTACGTCGGCCTGATCACCCCGAAGGCGGGCTACATCGGCCTGAGCCAGGGGCTCGACGCGGACGCGGCCTGGGTCGCGACGCAGCTCGACCGCCGGGCGGCGACCGGCGTCGAGACGATCGACGGCCGCGACTGGACCGTCTACGACCACCGCGACTCCGGCGACGACACCGGCAACACGCCCTACGCACTCGAGACGACGGAGGGCTCCAGCACCTACCTCGTCTACGGCACGGCCCCGACGGACGAGATCCGCCTGGTCGTGGACGCCATCACCCCGCAGATCGGCCAGGAGGAGTCCCGATGAGCCTCGGAACCAGCAGCACCGTCCCCCGCGAGTCCCGCCCGCCGGCGTGGGTCTGGAAGGAGATGCTCCGCGGCAACCAGCGCTTCGTCGCCGGCGAGCCCCGCCACCCACGCCAGGACGTCGAGCGCCGCGCCGAGCTCGCCGCCGCTCAGGCCCCGCTCGCCGCGCTCTTCGGCTGCAGCGACTCCCGCCTCGCGGCCGAGATCATCTTCGACCTGGGGCTCGGCGACCTCTTCGTCGTCCGCAACGCCGGCCAGGTGATCGCCGACTCCATCATCGGCTCGCTGGAGTACGGCGTCGCCGTTCTCGGCGTGAAGGTGCTGCTCGTGCTCGGCCACGACGAGTGCGGAGCGGTCCGGGCAGCGATCCAGTCGCAGGCGCCCGGCGCCGAGCGGCTCCCCCCGCACATCGAGCACCTGATCGAGCCGATCATCCCCGCGGTGCGCCGCCTCGTGGGTGCTCAGCCGGACGGCCGCGTGCTCGTCGACCCGTCGGCGACCGACGCGCTGGCCGTCGGCCGCGAGCACCTGCGCGACACGGTCGCCGAGCTGCTCCAGCGCTCCCCGCTGATCGCCGACGCTGTCGCGACCGGGCGGCTCGCCCTCGTCGGCGCCAACTACCGGCTCTCGGACGGCACCGTGATGTCCGATGTCGTGCTCGGCATCGATCCGCCCGAGCTCAGCCCCTACGTCTCCGAGCTGGAGCGCGACTCCGGCTCGGCCTCCTCCGCCGCCGCTCCGAGCGCGGTGGGATCGGATCCCGCGTGAGCGGCTCCGGACAGCACAGCACCAACCGATCAGACAAGGACGAACACAGCGTGGTGGATCACTCCCCGACCGACGACTCAGGCGACTTCCGCATCGAGCACGACACGATGGGCGAGGTGCGGGTCCCCCGCGACGCCCTCTACGCCGCGCAGACCCAGCGGGCGGTCGAGAACTTCCCGATCTCCGGTGCGGGCCTCGAGCCTGCCCAGATCGCGGCCCTCGCCCGCATCAAGAAGGCGGCGGCGCTGGCCAACGCCGAGCTGGGCGTGCTCGACGCCGACATCGCCAGGGCGATCGCCGACGCGGCCGACCTCGTCGTCGAGGGCGGCTACGACGCGCACTTCCCAATCGACGTCTACCAGACCGGCTCGGGCACGTCCTCGAACATGAACATGAACGAGGTGCTGGGCTCGCTGGCGACCACGGCCCTCGGCCGCACCGTGCACCCGAACGACCACGTCAACGCCTCGCAGTCCTCCAACGACGTGTTCCCCACCTCGGTCCACGTCGCCGTCACCGGCGCGCTCATCGAGTCGCTGATCCCCTCGCTCGAGCAGCTCGCCGAGTCGCTCGAGGTCAAGGCGGAGCAGTGGGCCGAGGTCGTCAAGGCCGGCCGCACCCACCTGATGGACGCCACCCCGGTCACGCTCGGCCAGGAGTTCGGCGGCTACGCCGCGCAGATCCGCCTCGGCATCGAGCGCGTGCAGTCGGCGCTCCCCCGCGTCGCCGAGGTCCCGCTCGGCGGCACCGCGGTCGGCACCGGGATCAACACCCCCGCCGGATTCCCGCAGAAGGTCATCGCGCGCCTCGCGGAGGAGACGGGCCTGCCCGTCACCGAGGCCCGCAACCACTTCGAGGCACAGGGCGCGCGGGACTCGCTGGTCGAGGCCTCCGGAGCGCTGCGCGTGCTCGCGGTGAGCCTGACCAAGATCAACAACGACCTCCGCTGGATGGGCTCCGGCCCCAACACCGGCCTCGGAGAGCTGCGGATCCCCGACCTCCAGCCCGGATCCTCGATCATGCCCGGCAAGGTGAACCCGGTGATCCCGGAGGCCGTCCTCATGGTCTGCGCGCGCGTGATCGGCAACGACGCCACCATCGCCTGGGCGGGCGCCTCGGGCGCCTTCGAGCTCAACGTCGCGATCCCCGTCATGGGGACGGCGCTGCTGGAGTCGATCCGCCTGCTCGCGAACTCCGCCGTGCTGCTCGCCGACAAGACCGTCGACGGCCTCGAGGCCGACGTCGAGCACGCCCGCGCCCTCGCCGAGTCCTCCCCCTCGATCGTCACGCCGCTCAACAAGGTGATCGGCTACGAGGCCGCCGCCAAGGTCGCGAAGAACTCGGTCGCCAAGGGGATCACCGTCCGAGAGTCGGTCGTCGACCTCGGCTTCGTCGAGCGCGGCGAGGTGACGGAGGAGCAGCTCGACAGCGCCCTCGACGTCATGTCGATGACCCACCCCGGCTGAGCCCGGCCCTCCGACGGCCCGTCCCTGCGCTCGGCGCGGAGGCGGGCCATCAGAGCACCAGCCAGAACCCCGCGAGCAGGAACGGTCCGAACGCGACCCGTCCGCGGACGCGCAGCACGAGCACCCACAGCCCCGCCACCGCGAAGCCGACAGCGGGCGCGGCGACGACCTGCTCGGGTCCGAGAGCCGCGAGCGGCGGTGAGAGGGCCGCCTGGAGCTTCACGTCGCCGAGGCCCAGCCCGCCCGCCGCATGCAGCACGCCCAGGCACAGCACCGTCGCGAGGACGGCGAGAAGCGTCCCCGCCGTGGGCGCGAGGACGGCTCCGACCACCAGCAGCGGGAGCGTGACCGCGTTCGGGAGCCGGTGCCCGCGCACGTCCGCCAGCACCAACGGCACGCTCGCGAGCGCCACCGGGACGAGGCCGGGCGCCCGACCCAGGTGCGGGGCCCCGATCAGGAGGAGCACCAGGGCGCCGAGGAGCAGGGCGGCCCGGTCGAGTAGAGATCCGCGGAGCATCCGCCGAGACTAGGGGGCACCGCCCTCGGGGCGTCGGAGTTCTCCACAGGGCGGCCCGCAGGTGTGCTCGGGCGGCGGCGGGTCCCATCCCGGCCTCAGTCGTGCGGCGGCAGCGGTCCCAGCAGGAGCGACGCCCAGGCGCCGTGCGCCGACGCGTCGTCGGAGGGGTGGAACTGCCCGGCGAGCACGTCGCGGTAGAGGCGACCGAGCTCCGACCTGCGCTGGTACGCCGACCCGCCCGCGATCCGGACGGCGCTCTCGACCACGCGGAGCGCTCCCTCCGTGGTGCGGATCTTCACCCCGACCAGCGAGGGGAACCAGCGCGCACCGCGGTCGACGAGCGCGTCCACGTCGGCCGCCGCCGTGCGCAGGGGCGCCTCGAGCCCGTCGAGCAGCATCCCGGCCTCAGCCACCCGGTGCCGCACCTCGGGGTCCTCCGCCAGTGGCCGCCCTCCCGCCCGGAGGGAGGTCCGTCGGCGGACGGAGGCGACGGCGAGCTCGAGCGCGCGCTGCGCGACACCGAGGTAGACCGAGGAGATCAGCAGCTCGAAGGCCGCGAAGACGGCGAAGACGAAGGGGTCGGCGGTCGGTCCGACGGGCAGCGAGCGGATCATCCACTCGGCCGGGACGACGACGCCGTCGAGCACCGTCGTGCGGCTCTGGGTCGCCCGCATGCCGAGCGTGTCCCAGTCGTCGCGGACCTCGAGCCCGGCGACCGGCGAGTCCGGGCGCTCACGGTGCACGAAGCCGTGCACGAGCCGCGGCTCCGACCCGCTGTCGTCGCGGCCGAACACGCCGAGCCGCGTCCAAGCGGGCGCGAGGGAGGTGAAGACCTTCGTGCCGGTGAAGCGGTAGCCGCCGTCCCCGAGCGGCTCCGCCCGCGTCAGCGAGTCCGAGAGCACCAGGTCGTTGCCCGCCTCGCTGTTGCCGAAGGCGAAGACGTGACCCGCCGCGGCGTCGACGAGGACCGAGCGGAGGGAGTCGTCGCCCCGCTCGAGCAGGAGTCGCGCGATCCCGGTCCAGACCAGGTGCATGTTGACGGCGAGCGCGGTCGCGGGCGCGGCGGTCGCGAGGCGCGTCTGCTCGGCGGCCGCCTGCTCCAGGCCGAGGCCGGCACCGCCGAGCTCCTCGGGGACGAGCAGCGCCAGGTACCCGATCGAGCGCAGCTCCTCCAGGTCGTCCGCGCAGAACGCGTTGCGCTCGTCGTAGTCGGCCGCGCGGGTGCGGAAGCGCTCGAGGAGCGCATCGTCGAGGATGCTCACCCGTCCACGCTACGCCCCGGTGCCCTGCAGGGACGCGCCCGGCCAGGGGATCCTCGGATCCCACGGGCCGGACGCACGGCGAGCCCGTCAGGCGAGCTCGTTCGACTCCAGCATCTCGGTGACCAGAGCGGCGATCGCCGAGCGCTCGGAGCGGGTCAGCGTGACGTGCGCGAACAGCGGGTGGCCTTTCAGCGTCTCGATCACGGAGGCGACCCCGTCGTGCCGGCCGACCCGGAGGTTGTCGCGCTGCGCCACGTCGTGGGTCAGCACCACCCGGGAGTTCTGCCCGACCCGCGAGAGCACCGTGAGCAGGACGTTCCGCTCCAGCGACTGCGCCTCGTCGACGATCACGAACGCGTCGTGCAGCGAGCGCCCGCGGATGTGCGTGAGCGGCAGCACCTCGAGCATCCCGCGCTCGATCACCTCGTCGAGCACGTTCTGCGACACCAGCGCCCCGAGCGTGTCGAAGACCGCCTGCGCCCAGGGGTTCATCTTCTCGGCCGCGTCGCCGGGCAGGAAGCCGAGGTCCTGGCCGCCCACCGCGTAGAGCGGCCGGAAGACCATGATCTTCTTGTGCTGGCGCTTCTCCAGCACCGCCTCCAGGCCCGCGCAGAGCGCCAGCGCCGACTTGCCGGTTCCGGCCCGGCCGCCGAGCGAGACGATGCCGACCTCCGGGTCGAGCAGCAGGTCGATCGCGAGCCGCTGCTCCGCCGACCGCCCGTGCAGGCCGAACACGTCCTTGTCGCCGCGGACCAGCGTGATCTGCCGCTTGCCGGTGACCCTCGCGAGAGCGGAGCCGCGGTCGGAGTGGACGACGAGCCCGGTGTTGACCGGGATGTCGGCCACGACGTCCGTGAAGAGCCGCTCGCGGTCGTAGAGCTCGCTCATCGCGTCGCCGCCGAGCGTCACGTCGTCCATGCCGGTCCAACCGGACTCGGGGGCCTGCTCGGCCAGGTACTCCTCCGCGGCGAGGCCGATGGAGGCGGCCTTCACGCGCATCGGCATGTCCTTGGACACGACGGTGACCACGGCGCCCTCGCTCTGCAGGTTGAGCGCGACGGCGAGGATTCTCGCGTCGTTGTCGCCCATCTGGAGCCCGCTCGGCAGCACCGACATGTTCGAGTGGTTGAGCTCGACGCGGAGCGTGCCGCCGCGGCCGACGGCGATGGGGAAGTCGAGGCGCTCGTGCTGCACGCGCAGCTCGTCGAGGCGGCGCAGGGCCTGCCGGGCGAAGTAGCCGATCTCGGGATCGTTGCGCTTGCCCTCGAGCTCGCTGACGACGACGATCGGCAGCACGACGGCGTGCTCAGCGAACCGGAACATCGAGGACGGATCCGACAGCAGCACCGAGGTGTCCAGGACGTAGGTGCGGAGGAGCTGATCGGCCGGATCCGAGGAGCCGTGCTGGACACGGCGGTGGACGCCGCCCTGCGTCCCGGTCTGCGGATCCATGCCCTGGGGAACTGTCACGACGACTCTCCACACTCCGGGGGCCGGAGCCCCCGGCTCATGTCCTCGAGCCGGCCTCATCGGTGCGTGTCGTGCACCGCGCAGTGTCCCTTCGGTGTCTGCGCGATGTCGAGCCGTACTTCTGTGGCCGTCTCGACCAGGCGCTGTACCTGATGACTCGAACCTAACCCGGCGAATGACATCCGTGTGCTTCTCACCGCTACGAATGTGTAACCAGTGTGTGAACGCGCGGAATCCGCGCCTAGTAGTCGATGCTCGTGGCCGACGAGATCAGGGCGGCGCGGAGCAGCGCGAGGGTCGCGTCGGTGGTGCCGGCGTGCGCGCTGAAGCGGACGGTGCTCGGACGCAGGCGCGCGGTCACGCCGTGCGCGGCGAGGGAGGCTGCCAGCGGGGCCAGTTCCTCCGGCTCCGGCTCGACGACCACGATGCCGGCGCGCTCGTGCTCGCCGCGGGAGCCCACGACCGCCAGTCCGAACTCGTCCGCGAGGTCGACGATCGCGCTGACCCGCTCCGCCACGAGCGCGGCGATCGTCGACTGCCCGACCGCGGCGACCTCCTCCAGCGCCGACGCGAGCCGGGCCTGGGCGATCGGGTCCGGGTTGCTGATGCTGAAGGCGCGGGCGTCGCCGCGCGGCGGAGCCACCTCGTCCCACGGCTCCGCCTGCTCCGATCCCGTCCAGCCGGAGAGCACCGGGGTCAGCCGCGACAGCGCCCGCTCGCTGAGCGCGAGGAAGCCCGTCCCCCAGCCGGCGCGGAGCCACTTCTGGCCGCCGGTGACGACCACGTCCGCCAGCTCGTAGGGCGCGTCGACGACGCCGAAGCCCTGGATCGCGTCGAGGACGAGCATCCGGTCGCCGATCACGTCGCGGATCGCCGCGACGTCCGCGAGGTAGCCGGTGCGGGAGTCGACCAGGCTCACCGCGACGGTCGTCACGTCGTCCGTGAGCTGCTCGCGGACGGCCTCCGGCGTCACCCGTCCCTGCTCGGTCCGCAGCCAGCGGGGCTCCACCGAGCCGAGAGCCTGCGCCGAGCGCACCGCCGCGAACGGCAGGCTCGGGAACTCCGCGGCCGACAGCAGCACCGCGCCCGAGGCGCCGAACAGCGCGTGCAGGAGGCCGGTCGAGGTGTTGGGCTGGAAGACGACGCGGTCGCTGGGGACGCGCACGAGCGCCGCCGCCGCCTCCCGGACGCGCTCGTCCTGCCGGAACAGCTCGTCGAGGGTGCCGCTGCGCGCGCGCACCAGCAGCTCGACGGCCGCCTCCTGCTCGGCGGCGACGGTCGCCGAGAGCGGGCCCACCCGGCCGAAGTCGAGGTACCCGGTCTCCTCGCCGAAGCCGGCGAGGTAGTCCGCGGTCGTGGTGGAGGTGGCCTCGTTCGAGCTCATGCCGGCCCTTCCGGTCGGTGGTGCGGCAGGAGCCGCGAGGTCAGCTGCCGAAGCGGCGGTGCCGTCCGGCGTAGTCGCGGAGCGCGCGGAGGAAGTCGACCTCGCGGATGTCGGGGCCGAGCGCCTCCATGAAGTAGAACTCGCTGTGCGCGCTCTGCCAGAGCATGAAGTCGGAGAGGCGCTGCTCCCCCGAGGTGCGGATGACCAGATCGGGGTCGGGCTGCCCGCTGGTGTACAGGTGCTCGCCGATGAGCTCCGGGGTCAGCAGGCCCGCGACGTCCTCGATGGAGGAGCCGCGCTTGCCGTGCTCCTCCAGGATGCTCCGCACGGCCTGGGCGATCTCGTGCCGCCCGCCGTAGCCGACCGCAAGATTGACGTGCAGGCCCGTGTGGGAGGCGGTGCGCGCCTCCGCCGTGTCGAGCGCGGCCACGAGCGAGGGCGGGAGGCCCTCGTCGGAGCCGACGTGCTGCACGCGCCAGTCGGGCTGCTGGGAGACCTCCTCGGCGAGGTCGGCGATGATCGCGATCAGCTCGGTCAGCTCGCTGCTGTCGCGGCCGACGAGGTTGTCCTGCGAGAGCAGGTAGAGGGTGACGTGGCGCACGCCGAGCTCGTCGCACCACTGCAGGAACTCGTGCACCTTGGCGGCGCCGGCCCGGTGGCCGTGCGCGGCGGTCTCGAGGGCCCGCTGCCGCGCCCAGCGCCGGTTGCCGTCGATGATCATCGCGACGTGGTTCGGCAGGGAGTCGGGGGGAAGGCTCGAGCGGAGGCGCTTCTTGTAGACGCCGTAGAGGAGGTCCCTTCCCACAGGCAGTCTCGGCTTCGGCACAGTGACACGGTAGTCGACCCGGGGCGCTCCTCGAAGCCCGGCGGCGCTCGGCGTCGGCCCGCGACGGCGTCGTAGTCTGTCCGGCATGAGCCAGCGGCCGACGCCTCCCCCGTCCGATCCCCGCGTCCGCACTGTCCGCGGCGGAGACGCCGTCGGAGCGGACGGCCCGGACCTGCCCGCCCTCCCCCTCGTCGAGGACGCGATCGAGCACGACTCCTCGGCGGAGGTCCGGCCCACCTGGCGCGGCTGGATCCACGCCGGCCTCTTCCCGCTCGCGATCGTCGCCGGAGTGGTGCTGATCGTGGTCGCGGAGGGGACCGCGGCGAAGTGGGCGGCCGCGGTGTTCGCGACCACGTCGCTCCTGCTCTTCGGCAACTCCGCTCTGTACCACCGCTTCGACTGGAAGCCGCGGACGAAGATGATCCTCAAGCGGATCGACCACGCCAACATCTTCCTGCTGATCGCCGGCACCTACACGCCGCTGGCGGTGCTCGCCCTGCCGCCCGCGCAGGGCACGCTCCTGCTGGTCCTGGTCTGGGCGGGGGCGCTGCTCGGGATCGGCTTCCGCGTCTTCTGGATCGGCGCACCGCGCTGGCTCTACGTGCCGCTCTACCTGCTGCTGGGCTGGGCGGCCGTGATGTACCTCGGACCGCTCTTCGAGGCCAGCGCGACGATGATGGTGCTCGTCCTCGTCGGCGGGCTCTGCTACTCCGCGGGCGCCGTGATCTACGGGATCAAGAAGCCCAACCCGGTCCCGGGCGTCTTCGGCTTCCACGAGATCTTCCACGCGCTCACGGCCGTGGCGTTCCTCTGCCACTGGACGGCGGCGCTGATCGTCTCGCTCCACCCCGCGTACAACGCCTAGAGAGGCCCGGGCCCACCGCTGCGGGCCGGGCTCAGCCCTCGCTGCGCTCCGCCTCCTCGGCGTCGAGCCGCTCCTTCACCTGGGCGGTGTAGGTGGTCCGCCGCACGCGCCGGACCATGTCGAGCGCGAGGAGGACGGCGGCCAGAGCGATCACGAGCATCGTGATGAAGCCGAAGAGGCCCGGCGTGACCGTGTCCTCGTTGAACTCGGGGCCGGGGGTCGGCACCGTCGTGGAGGCGAGGACGACGGCGCGCTGGGCGCCCTCGAGCAGCCCGGCGATCACGCGCGCACCTCGTCGGCGACGACGACGCCGGAGCCGTCGGGCTCCGGGGACACCGGGGCGTCCCCCGAGGGCTCGGGGTCGGGAGCGATCGGCGGGACGACCGCGGTCGGGCCCGGGGCGAGCTCGGTCAGGTCGAGACCGGCGAAGAGATCCGTCTCGGGCGTCGGCGCGTCGACCCGGCTCTCGACGAGCTGGAAGTCGTCGGTCGGCCAGGCGGCGTCGATCGCCTCGTGCGGGAGGAAGAAGAAGGCGTTGTCCGGAGCGACCTGGCTGGCGTGGGCGAGCAGGGCCGCATCGCGCCGATCGTGGAAGCCGGAGATCACGACCCGCGTGGTCGCGAGGTACGGGGTGTCCTCGTTCCAGCGCTTCATCTCCTCGAAGACCGACAGGCGCGGGTCCTCCGGGTC
Organism: Rathayibacter sp. AY1D2; assembly: GCF_002932695.1. Classification (NCBI taxonomy): domain Bacteria; kingdom Bacillati; phylum Actinomycetota; class Actinomycetes; order Micrococcales; family Microbacteriaceae; genus Rathayibacter; species Rathayibacter sp. AY1D2. The sequence continues at coordinate 42,725 of NZ_PSVX01000010.1, forward strand.
GATCGAGCGCAGGTGCTCGGCGATCGCCCGCAGCTTCTGGCCGCTGAAGACGCGGTCGTAGTACAGCTTCGAGATCGACCACGGAGCGCCCGTGCCCCGGTACTCCTCGGCGAGGCCCGCCGCGCGGTACGCCTCGACGGCGACCTGGTGGGCGCGGATGTGGTCGGGGTGCGGGTAGCCGCCGTTCTCGTCGTAGCTGATGATCACGTGCGGCCGGAACCGGCGGACCAGGCGCACGAGCGGAGCGGCGGCCGTGGCGAGAGGCAGGCCCGCGAACGAGGCGGCGTCGACCTTCCCGTCCTCGGGCATGCCGGAGTCGACGAAGCCGAGCCAGGCGTGCTCGACGCCGAGCGCCTCGCGAGCGGCCGCCATCTCGTACCGGCGGAGGCCGCCGATGTCGCGCTCGGCGTGCGCGCGGGCCTCGAGGCCCTCGTTCAGCACGGAGCCGGCCTCGCCTCCGGTGCAGGAGACCACCATGACCTCGGCGCCCCGCGAGGCGTAGGCGGCCAGCGTCGCCGCGCCCTTGCTCGACTCGTCGTCAGGATGGGCGTGCACGGCGAGGAGGCGCGGAGTGTCCCGCACCTCCGAATCGACGGAGACCTCGACGGCCTGGGACACGATCGCTCGATTCCTCGGGGTTTAATGGGATCGGCGCTCCCGTCCGCAAAGGACGCGCGCCACCCGTCCAGAGTAGACGCATCACCCAGGGAGTTCCGTGGCCGCCCGCACGTCCGAGAGCGTCGAGGGAGCCGCCGCGCCCGCGCTCGATCCAAACGCCGTCCGCGCCGCCGGACCCCTCGCCACCCGCTACGGCCGCACGACGCGCACCCGCCGCGGCAACCGCTGGCTCTTCGGCGGCGTCGCGCTCGCCTTCGTCGCCGTCTTCGCCGCCTGGGTCGTCTGGGCCGGACTCGACGGAGCACGCGGCGGGGTGGACGTCCAGGACACCGCGCACCAGGTCGTCGACGACCGCACCGTCACCGTCTCCTTCGACCTCACCGCGCCCGTCGGCCGCGAGGTCGCCTGCGCGGTCCAGGCCCTCAACGAGCAGTCCGCCGTGGTCGGCTGGCTGGTCGTGGAGTACCCCGCCACGACGGAGCGCTTCCGCTCCTACACGGAGACCGTCCGCACCACCGAGCTCGCGAACACAGGTTTGATCTCCTCCTGCTGGCTCCCGTAGGCTTGCCCGAAGCCCTGACGGACTCATCGGGGCCTCGCCATTCCCACCGCCGCCTGACGCCGGCCGTCCCCACCGCCGGACGCGGACACCTCCGCACGGTGCTGCCGGGCGCCGCGAGCGCGGCCCGCAGAGCAGGAGCCCACCATGGCCGACCAGTCACAGGTGACCTGGATGACCCAGGAGTCGTACGACCGCCTCGAGGCGGAGCTCACCGAGCTGTCCACCAACGGACGCGAGGAGATCGCCAAGCGCATCGAGGTCGCCCGCGAGGAGGGCGACCTGAAGGAGAACGGCGGCTACCACGCCGCGAAGGACGAGCAGGGCAAGATCGAGGCCCGCATCCGCCAGCTGACCTCCCTCCTCCGCGAAGCCGAGATCGGCACGCCCCCCGAGAGCCACGGAGTCGTCGAGGCCGGCACCATCATCACCGCCGAGATCGCCGGCGACGAGTCCCGCTTCCTCCTCGGCAACCGCGAGATGGCGGGCGAGAGCGACCTCGACGTCTACAGCCCCCAGAGCCCCCTCGGATCGGCGATCATGGGCCTGAACGTCGGCGACACCGCCCGCTTCACGGCACCCAACGGGCGGGAGATCGAGGTCCGCGTCGCCAACGTCGAGACCTGGTCCGGCCACTGATCGCACGTCGCGGCGCTCTCCGCGGCGTTGTCGTCGGGCGCGATACCGCCGGTATCGCTTCCTCCTCCGCCTTGCGGAGAACGCCGCAACGCACGATCAGCCCTCTCCAGACGGGAGCGGGGCGCCGGCTTCGCGGCGACAGCGTCGGGCGCGACACCGCCGGTACCGCTTCCTCCTCCGCCTTGCGGAGAACGCCGCAACGCGCGATCAGCCCTCTCTGAACGGGAGCGGGGCGCCGGCTTCGCGGCGACAGCGTCGGGCGCGACACCGCCGGTACCGCTTCCTCCTCCGCCTTGCGGAGAACGCCGCGACGCACGATCAGCCCACTCCAGACGGGGGGCGCCGGCTTCGCGGCGACAGCGTCGGGCGCGACGCCGCCGGTACCGCTTCCTCCTCCGCCTTGCGGAGAGCGCCGTGACGCACGATCAGCCCTCTCCGAACGGGAGCGCCGCGCAGGCTTCGCGGCGACGGCGAGGGCGCGAGATCGCCGGTACCGGCTTTGTCCTCCGCTCTGCGGAGAACACCGCGGCGCCCTCGAGCGGTCAGTTGCGGGAGATGCGGGGGGCGTAGCCGGCGTCGGTGAGGACCTGGATGACGCGGTCGGCGTGCTCGGGGCCGCGGGTCTCGACGCTGATCTCGATCTCGACCTCGCTGATCTGCAGGCCCCGGCCGTGCCGGGTGTGCAGCACCTCGACCACGTTCGCGTTCGCCTCCGAGATGAGCTCCGCGATGCGCGACAGCTGCCCCGGACGATCCGGCAGCCCGATGCTCATCTTGAGGTAGCGCTCCGACGCGGCCAGGCCCCGGCTGATCACCCGCTCCATCATCAGCGGATCGATGTTGCCGCCCGACAGGATGACCGCGGTCGCTCCGGCGTCGCGGATCTTCCCCGTCAGGATCGCCGCGATGCCCACCGCGCCCGCGGGCTCCACCACGAGCTTCGCCCGCTCCAGCAGCACCAGCAGAGCCCGGGCGATGTCGTCGTCCTCGACGGTGACGACCTCGTCCACCATCTCGCGGACGATCGCGAAGTTCAGCTGCCCCGGCTTCGCCACGGCGATGCCGTCGGCGATCGTCGGAGAGATCGTGATCGCGGTCGGCTCGCCGCTCGCGAGCGAGAGCGGGTACGGCGCCGCGTTGGCCGCCTGCACGCCGATGACGCGGAGCGTGCGCCCCTCCTCGGCCGCCTTCTGCTTGGCCGCCGACGCGACCCCGGCGATGAGGCCGCCTCCGCCGATGGGCACCACGATGGTCTCGACGGCGGGGGCCTGCTCGAGGATCTCGAGGCCGACCGTGCCCTGGCCGGTGATCACGTCGGGGTGGTCGTAGGGAGGAACGAAGACCGCGCCCGTGCGCTCGGCGAACTCCGCCGCCGCCGCGAGCGCCTCGTTGAAGATGTGGCCGCTCAGCACCACGTCCGCGCCGTAGTCGCGGGTGGCTGCGAGCTTGGGCAGCGCGACGCCGATCGGCATGAAGATCGTGGCCTTGATCCCCAGCTCCCGCGCCGCGTAGGCGACGCCCTGCGCGTGGTTGCCGGCCGAGGCCGCCACGACTCCGCGGGCCCGCTCCTCCGGGGTGAGCCGCGACATCCGGAACACCGCTCCGCGGATCTTGTAGGAGCCGGTGCGCTGGAGGTTCTCGCACTTGAGGAACACGGGCGAGCCGAGGACCTGCGCGAGGAAGGTGCTCGTCTCCATGGGGGTGGCGGCGATGACGGGGGCGAGGACGGCGCGGGCCGCCTCGAACTCGTGGAGGGCGGGTCCGACGACGCGACTAGTCTGCATGCTCTGCGGCAACTCTCTCGGGGGTTAGGGTCGGCGAGCGCCAGGCTCCGCTCGCGACGTACTTGACCATGACGTTGAGCGTGGCCACGACGGGCACCGCGAAGAAGGCGCCGGCGATGCCGCCGATGATCGAGCCTCCGGCCACCGCGAGCACGACGGCCAGCGGGTGGACCTTGACCGCCGACCCCATGATCAGCGGCTGGAGGATGTGGCCCTCGAGCTGCTGCACCGCGAGGACGACGATCAGCAGGAAGAGCGCGATCAGCGGTCCGTTGTAGACCAGCGCGATGAAGACGGCCAGCGCCCCCGTCACCACGGCACCGATGACCGGCACGAAGGAGCCGAGGAAGACGAGCACGCCGATCGGGATGGCCAGCGGGACGCCGAGGAGGAAGGAGCCGAGGCCGATGCCGACCGCGTCGACGAAGGCGACCAGGATCTGCACCTTCACGAAGTTGGTCAGCGTCACCCACCCTGCGCGACCGGCGCCGTCGACGGCTCCGCGGGCGCGGCGCGGGAAGAGGCGGACGACCCAGCTCCAGATGTTCGGCCCGTCGATGAGGATGAACAGCGTCGAGAAGAGGGTGAGCAGCACGCCCGTCAGCAGGTGGCCGACGGTCGAGCCGACGCTGAGCGCGCCGCTGACCAGCATCCCCGAGTCCTGCTGCAGGGCCGTGAGCGCCTGCTGCGCGTACTGGTTGATGTCGGTCTCGGTGAGGTGGAGCGGCGACTCGAGGAGGAAGGCCTTGAAGTCGTCGTAGGACTGCACCGTCTGCCGGCTGAGGTCGTCGAAGCCGGAGTAGACCTGGGTGACGACGAGGAAGAGGAGCCCGCCGATCACCACGACGATCCCCAGCTCCGCCAGGACGACGGCGGCCCACTTGGGCCAGCGGTGGCGCTGGAGGAAGCTCGAGAACGGCACGAGCAGGGCGGCGATCACGATCGCGAGCAGGAGCGGGATGACGATCAGCCGCAGCTCGATGACGAGCAGCACCAGCACCGCGAGCGCCGCGACCACGACGAGGACGCGCCAGGCCCAGGCGCCGGCGATGCGCATCCCGTCGCTCACGAAGGCCGAATCGGCGACGGGAGCGGGCCGGGAGGGGGCGGCCGGGGCGACGGGCGCGGCGGGCTGGACGGCGCGCGGGCCGGAGGTGCGGCGGGACCTGCCGAGTCTCATCTGCCCAGACTAGGCCCCGGCGCATACCCCGCGCGGTATCCCCGGGGAGTGCTCATGCGGCGGCGCCGACCGCCGCCTGCTCCGGTGCCGGACCGACCGCGACCGGGCGCCGCGCGGGCAGCACGCCGACCCGCTCCCCCGGCTCGAGGCGGTGACCCGACGCGTGCTGGACGGTGACCTCCTCGCCCGTCGACAGCCGGACGGTCGAGCGCCGCACCGGCCCCAGGAAGCTCGAGGCGAGGACGACTCCGGGCAGGGAGTCGGGAGCGCCGTCGGCCACGACGGCGAGGTCCTCGGGGCGGAGGAACACCGACACGGGACCGTCGGCCGCCGCCGCGTCGACGAGCGGCAGGCGCACGCCGAGCGCGAGGACCGATCCCGACGAGACCGTCCCCGCGACCACCGTCGAGAGGCCGACGAAGCGGGCCGTGAAGGCGGTCGCCGGGCGCGCGTAGAGGTCCTCCGGTGCACCCAGCTGCTCGATGCGCCCGGCGTTCATCACCGCGACGCGGTCGGCGACGGCGAGCGCCTCCTCCTGGTCGTGCGTGACGAAGAACGTGGTGATGCCGATCTCGGACTGCAGGCGCTTGATCTCGTCGCGCAGCTGGACGCGGACCTTCGCGTCCAGGGCCGACAGCGGCTCGTCCAGCAGCAGCACCCGCGGCCGCGTGACGAGGGCGCGCGCGAGCGCCACCCGCTGCTGCTGGCCGCCGGAGAGCTCGTGCGCGTAGCGGTCGCCGAGGGCGCCGAGGCCCACGACCTCCAGCGCCTCCCCCGCGGCCGCCCGGCGCTCGCGCGCCCCGACTCCCCGGGTGCGCAGCCCGAACTCGACGTTCTCGCGCGCCCGCAGGTGCGGGAAGAGCGAGTACGACTGGAAGACCATGCCCATGTCGCGCTTCGCGACGGGGACGTGGGCGACGTCCTCCTCGTCGACGAGGATCCGCCCCGCGTCGATCCGCTCGAGACCACTGAGGGCGCGCAGGGCTGTGGTCTTGCCGCAGCCGGAGGGGCCGAGCAGCGCGATGAACTCACCCGGGGCCACGTCGAACGAGACGCCGTCGAGCGCTCGCGCGGAGCCGTAGTGCCGCTCCACGTCGACGAAGCGCACGCGGGCGCCGGGGAGGGTGGGAGCGGTCACGAGGAGCCTTTCGAGGAGCGCGCCCGGCCCGTCGGCAGGCCGATCCGCGCGAGGCGGCCGATCCCGATCAGGAGGGCGAAGGCGAAGAGGAGGGAGAGCAGCGAGAAGATCACGGCGACGTAGGCGTCGGACTTCGACACCTGCACCAGGCCGGTCTGGAGGGTGGTGCGGCTGAGGAGCGAGGCGATCGTGTACTCGCCGAGAACGACTGCGACGGTGATCAGCGCGGCCGCGACCAGGCCCCGGCGCAGGTTCGGCAGGAGGACCCTCCCGAGCACCGCGAGCGGGCCCGCGCCGAGCGAGCGGGCCGCCTCCGAGAGCGTCACGGCGTCGAGACCGGCGAGGTCCGCCGCCACGGCGCGGTAGGCGTAGGGCAGGACCAGCACCCCGTAGGCGAGAGCGAGCGTCCACGGCGCGGAGCCGGCGAGCTCGGTGACCACGGAGTAGACCGGCGCGAGGCCGACGACGAGGACGATGGCGGGCACGGTCAGCGGGAGCAGGCAGACCAGCTCCAGAGCCCGGCGCAGGCGCGGGAGCCGGATCTCGACGAGCAGCATCGTCGGCACCAGCAGGACCAGGACGATGAGGGCGGTGACGACGGCGAGGACCAGCGAGTTTCCGATCCCCTGGAACAGCGAGCGGTAGGCGCGCTCGTTCTCCGGGTCGAGGATCGCCGTCCAGTGCGAGAGGTCGTGGCCGCCGGCGCCGCGGAGCGTGAACTCCGCCATCGCGACGATCGGAACGGCGAACACCAGCCCGGTGATCACGAGCACCGCCCCGGACAGGAGCCGCGCGGGCCTCATCGCTGCCACCGCCTGGCCCGGCGCTGCAGCAGCGCGTACCCGGACATCAGGACCACCATCACCGCGAGCATCCCGAGCGCGAGGGCGCCCGCGAGGTTCTCACGGCCCAGCACCGTCTCGCTGACCAGCGCGGCGCGGATCTGCAGCGGGACGATCTGCGCGCCCTGGCTGATCAGCGCCGCCGCGGTGGCGAAGGAGGAGAACGCGTTCGCGAACAGCAGCAGCACGCAGCCGAGGAACGACGGCGCCAGCACCGGGAGGGCCACGTGCAGCCAGTAGCCGAGCCGGCCCCCGCCGAGCACCGCGTTCGCCTCGGCCCACTCCGGACGCAGGCCCTCGAGCGCGGGCAGGAACGTGAGCACCATCAGGGGCACCTGGAAGTAGAGGTAGGGGAGGACGAGCCCGGGCAGCTGGTAGAGCCACACGCCGTCGGCGTAGAGGTCGACGCCCGCTCCCGCGAGGAGGGTGGTCACCAGCCCCTGCACGCCGATCGTCGCGATGAACGCGAACGCGAGCATCACGCCGCCGAACTGCGCGAGGACGCTCGCCGCTGCATCGACGACGGTCCGGAGCGCCCCGCGCGGATCGGAGCCGAGCAGGGCCAGGCACACGACCGCGCCCAGCACCGCGCCGACGACGGCGGTGACGGCCGAGAGCCCGAGCGACGCGCCGAAGGCGGACAGCACGACGGGATCCCCGAGCGCCAGCACGTTCGCCGTGGTGAAGCGGCCGTCTCCGTCCGTGAATCCGGTCGCCACCGCGAGGACCGTGGGGACGGCCAGGAACAGCAGGACATAGAGCGCGAAGGGGGCGACGCCCAGCACGGCCGGGGTGCCGCGCCGTCCCCGGAGCGCGGACGCCCCGGAGACGGCCTCGGCGGGAGCGGTGGTCACTGGATCGCCGCGGCCCACTTCTCGGCGAGGAGCGACGAGGCCGCCTCGGTCTGCTCCTCCGTGAACTGGACGAGGTCGGAGGGAGCGGCGCCGACGGCGTCGAGCGCGTCCTGATCGACCGTGCCGGCCTCGGTCATCGCGGCCAGGCGCACCGGGTAGGCGCCGGCGGCGAGGTAGAGGTTCTGCGCGGCGTCGGAGTAGAGGTACTCCTGCCAGAGCCGCGCGGCCGCGGGGTGCGGAGCGTCGGCGTTGACCGCCTGGTTGTAGTAGCTGCCGACGGCGGAGCCCGGGAGGACGGTCGTCGTCCACTCGCGGGTGCCCTCGTTCGCCTTCCCGGCGGCGAGGTTGTTGTAGCTCCAGTCGAAGACGACCGGGGTCTCGCCCGAGGCGATGGTGGCGTCGGTCGGGTCCAGCGGCAGGAAGTTGCCGGCGTCGTTCAGCTTCTCGAAGAAGTCGATCCCCGCCTGGACGTCGTCGGCGGAGCCGCCGGACTGGAGAGCCGCGAGCTGCACTGCGGCCGCGGCGGCTCCCGCCTGGGTCGGGTCGCCGTTGATCGCGACCGAGCCGCGGTAGTCGGCGCCGAGGAGGTCCTCGAGCGACGTGGGCGCAGGCACCGCGTCCGCGTCGAACCCGATCGACATCAGGCCGGTGTAGTCGTTGACCCAGAGGCCCGACTCCTCCTTGTTCCCCTCGGGGATGTCGTCCCAGGACTCGACCTTGTACGGCGCGAACATGTCCGTGTTCGCCAGAGCGACGGCCGGCCCCAGGTCGAACACGTCGGGAGCGGTGACCTGCCCGGCGAGGTTCTCCGCCGTGCTGATCTCCTCCGCGGAGGAGACGTCGGGGTCGGCGGAGTTCACGGTGATGCCGTACTCGTCCTCGAAGCCGCTTATCAGCTCGCCGTAGTTCGCCCAGGTGTCGGGCAGGGCGATGACGTTGAGCTCGCCCTCGGCCTTCGCGGCCTCGACCAGGGCGTCCAGCCCGCCGAGGTCCGCGGCGGACGTGGCGGACGCCGCGTCCGCGCCGCCGCCGTCGGACGAGGCGGTGGCGCCGCCGGAGCAGGCCGAGAGTGTGAAGACGAGGGCGGTGCCGGCGGCGGCGACCGCGGCGGTGCGCGACAGGCGCTGAATGGTCAAGGGTCCTCCAGGAGTCGGGTGGGCCGCCCCGGTGGGACGGCCTCGGGCACGGTAGGAGCGCCGCGAGTCGGCGAGGGAGCGCGGCGGTGAATGCCGGGCGAACGCCGGGGGCCGAATCGGGGACGGCGATGTCGGGGGCGTTCGCTAGCGTGGGCGGACCATGACCGAGCAGCTCTCCCCCGCGCTCGCGCGCCGCATCGCCCTGGCGGCGCAGGGGTTCGGCGTCCCCCGTCCCTCCCGGGTCGACGCGCGCCGGGTGCGCGCCGCCGTGGACCGGATCCGCCCGCTCCAGCTCGACTCGGTGAACGTCTTCGAGCGGAGCCACTACCTGCCGCTGCTCGCGCGGCTCGGCCCGTACGATCGCTCCCTCCTCGACGCCGCGGCCTTCTCCCCCGACGGCCCCTACGTCGAGTACTGGGCCCACGAGGCCGCCCTCGTCCGCCGCGAGGACCTCCCGCTCTACCACTGGCGGATGGAGCACTACCGCCGGGTCCGCCTGCCCGAGCACGAGGGCTGGGCCCACGAGAACCGCGCCACCCTCGACTGGCTCCGCGCCGCACTCGCCGACGGTCCCCTCCGCGCCTCCGAGATCGAGCACGAGGCCAACGTCCGCACGGGACCCTGGTGGGGCTGGTCCGACATCAAGCGCGGCCTCGAGGTCCTGTTCCGCTGGGGCGAGGTAGTGACGGCGGGGCGCACGCGCTTCGAGCGCTCCTACGGTCTCGCCGAGCGGCTCCTCCCGAGCGCGGTGCTCGACGCCGACATGCCCCTCCCCGACGCCGTCCGCGAGCTCGTGCGCCGGGCGGCCCGGGCCCACGGGATCGGCACCCTCGGCGACCTGGCCGACTACCACCGGCTGCTCCAGTCCCCCACGCGCGTCGCGATCGACGAGCTGGTCGAGGCGGGCGAGCTCGAGCGCGTCGAGGTGCGCGGCTGGGAGCGGGGCGGGCGACCCGTGCCGCTCTGGCGGCACGTCGACGCCCGACGCCCCCGCACGCTCCGGGCGGACGCGCTCCTCTCGCCGTTCGACCCCGTGGTCTGGCACCGGCCGAGGGCCGAGCTGTTCTTCGGCTTCCACTACCGGATCGAGATCTACACCCCGGCCGAGCAGCGGGTCCACGGCTACTACGTCCTCCCCGTGCTCCTCGACGACGTGATCGCTGCACGGGTCGACCTCAAGAGCGAGCGCAAGCGCCGGGTCCTCCTCGTGCAGGCCGCCTGGCTCGAGCCGGGGGCCCCGGCCGACACGCCGGAGCGGCTCGCCGCGCTGCTGGTCGAGGCGGCGGCCTGGCAGCGCCTCGACGCCGTCGAGGTCGTCGGTCGCGGCGACCTCGCGGCCGCCCTCGCCGCAGCACTGCGGAGGATCGCGTGAGCGCGCCCGGCGGCGTCCTGGCGCTGGCGCTCTCGGAGCGCTGCGTCGCCCGTCTGCTCGAGCGCGGGAGCGTCGTCGGGGTCGGCACGGGCGAGCTCGCCCACGCGGCCGGCGTCTCCCTCCGGACCTTCCACCGGTACCTCGGCGGGAAGGAGGACTGCGTGCGCCCGGTGCTCGCCGCCGCGATCGCCGCGATGGGACGCGCCCTCCTCGAGCGCCCGGCCGCCGAGCCGCTGAACGCGGCGCTCGGTCACGCCTTCGCCGCGGCGGCCTCCGGACCCCAGCTCGACCGCACCCTCCGGCTGATCCCCCTGCTGACCGAGACCTCGGCGATGCGCGCCGTCTGGGCGCAGTCGCTGCACGACGGCGAGGAGGCGCTGACGCCGTTCCTCGCGGAGCGGATGGGGCTCGGCCGCACGTCCCCGCACCGGGCGGCCGTCCTGGCCACCGTCGTCCTCGCCCTGGTCCGGCGGGCGCTGGTCGACGCGGCCGCGAGCGGCATCGACCCGGCGCCGGTCTTCGCCGAGTACCTGACGACCGTCGACGGCGGTCCGCTCGCGGCTCCGACCGGATGACGTTCCGTCCGGCGCGGTGACGCGTGCCCCGCTGCCCGGGGTGAGATCCGGGCGGGCGGCGATCGGCGACGGGGCGGCCGCCGGATCGTCCTGCTAGAAGCGCGAGCCCATCTCGGAGAGGCGGGCGACGCGATCCGCGATCGGCGGGTGGGTCGCGAAGAGGCGCGCGACCACTCCCGGCTTCGACGGGTCGGCGATCCAGAGGTGCGCCATCGAGCTGTTCTGCCGCTGCATCGGCCGGCCCGCGGACTCGAGCTTGAGCAGGGCGCGGGCGAGGGCGTCGGGGTGGCGGGTCGTCAGCGCGCTGGTCGCGTCGGCGAGGTACTCGCGCTGACGGGAGATCGAGAGCTGCACGACCGAGGCGACGATCGGCGCGAGGACCATCGACACCAGCCCGACGATCAGGAGCGCCGGGTTGCCCCCGCCGTTGCCGTTGCCGCCCCGCCCGAAGAAGGCCAGGCGGAGGAAGGCGTCCGAGAGGAAGCCCACCGCGACGACGAGACCGAAGACGATCATCGAGACGCGGATGTCGTAGTTGCGGACATGGCCCAGCTCGTGGGCCATCACGCCCTCCAGCTCGGCGTCGTCCATGATCGCGAGCAGGCCGGTCGTCGCGGCGACGACGGCGTGCTCGGGATCACGGCCGGTCGCGAACGCGTTCGGCGCCGGGTCGTCGATCAGGTACACCTTCGGCATCGGCGTGCCCGTCGCGATCGAGAGGTTCTCGACGATGCGGTAGAGCCTCGGCTCGTCCGCCTTCTCCACCGCCACGCCGCCGCTGAGCGCGACCGCCTGGCGAGCGGCGAAGAAGTACTGGACGAACGCGTACGCGGCGGCGATCACGAGCACCACCACGACGATCGTCGTGCTGCGGTAGACCGCTGCCGCCAGGGCGCCCAGGCCGCCGATGATCGCCAGGAACAGGACGAGGATCAGGACCGTGTTGCGCTTGTTGCGGGCGATCGCGCTGTACACGGCGGCTGCCTAGAACTGGACGCGCGGGGGCTCCGAGATCGCGGCGAGATCGCCGACCTCGAAGAACTCGCGCTCCGAGAAGCCGAGCCGGCGCGAGAAGAGCGTGTTCGGGAAGACCTTCACCTTGGTGTTCATCTCGCGCACGCCGCCGTTGTAGAAGCGCCGGGCCGACTGAATCTTATCCTCGGTGTCGACCAGCTCGCCCTGCAGCTGGAGGAAGTTCTGGCTCGCCTGCAGTTGGGGGTACGCCTCCGCGACCGCGAAGATCGACTTCAGAGCGCTCTGCATGTGGTCCTCGGCGACCGACGCCTCCGCCGGGCCCTGGGCCTGCAGCGTCTCGGCGCGAGCCTGCGTCACCGACTCGAAGACCTGGCGCTCGTGCGAGGCGTAGCCCTTCACGGAGTCGATCACGTTGGGGATCAGATCCGCGCGGCGCTTCAGCTGGACGGTGATGTCGCTCCACGCCTCGTCGACGCGGACGTTGAGGGTGACCAGCGAGTTGTACGTCGCCCAGAGGTAGACCCCGAGGATGACGACGAGCGCGACGACGACGATGAGCGGGACGAGCCATTCCATGCCGTCCAGTGTAGGGACGGCGCGCTCCCCGGCACCTGTCGATGAGGCGCATTCGCAGGGGCGGGTCGGCCCTACTTGAGGGTCTTCTGCAGCAGGACGGTGCTGAGCCAGCGCTCGAACTTGAAGCCGACGCGGCCCATCCGGCCGACCTCGACGAATCCGAACTGCGCGTGCATCGCCAGCGACGCCTCCGCGCCCTTGTCGGCGATGACGGCCATGATCTGACGGATCCCCACGGCCTTCGCGCGCTCGAGGAGCTCGGCCATCAGCGCCCGGCCGAGGCCCTTGCCCGTGGAGGCCGCCCGCAGGTAGATCGAGTTCTCCACGGTGAAGCGGTACGCCCGCTTGGAGGACCACGGCGACACCATCGCGTAGCCGAGGATCTGGCCCGACGGCGAGACGGCCACGATGAAGGGCAGCCCGAGCTTCTGGTTGCGGGAGAACTTCGTGCGCCACTCCTTCAGCGTCGAGTCGTCCTCGTCGAAGGTCACCACCGTGTTGCGCACGTAGTGGTTGTAGATCTCGCGGATGTCCGGAAGGTCGGCGTCGCGGGCGTCGCGGATCTGGAACGAGAAGCCGGGCTCGGGAGGCGGTGCCTTCCGCAGGTGCGGCGGCAGGACGCGCCGGCTCTCATACTCTTCCTCAAGCATCCGGCTCCCCTTCGGCTCCGCCCATCGATCCGGGCCAGCGTAGCCGCCCCGCGGGCGAGCGCCCGGTCACGCGAGAGCGCTCCAGTCGACCGGCTCCGCGCCGCGCTCCTCCAGAAGGGCGTTGGCGCGGCTGAACGGCCGGGAGCCGAAGAAGCCGCGCGAGGCCGACAGCGGGCTGGGGTGCGCGCTCTCGATCACTCCGGCCTCCCCCAGCATCGGGCGGAGCGACGCGGCGTCGCGGCCCCAGAGGATCGCGACGAGAGGCGCGTCCCGGGCGGCCAGCGTGCGGATCGCGTGCTCGGTGACCGCCTCCCAGCCCTTCCCGCGGTGCGAGGCGGGAGAGCCGGGGGCGACGGTGAGGACCCGGTTGAGCAGCATCACGCCGCTCGAGGTCCAGCCGCTGAGGTCGCCGTGCTCGGGCGGCTCGACGCCGAGGTCGTCCCGGAGCTCGCGGTGGATGTTCTGCAGGCTCCTCGGCAGCGGGCGCACGTGGCGCTCGACCGCGAAGGACAGCCCGATCGGGTGCCCGGGCGTCGGGTACGGGTCCTGTCCGACGATGAGGACGCGCACGTCCGCGAGCGGGGCGGCGAAGGCGCGGAGCACGTCGCGGCCCGCGGGGAGGTAGGGCCGACCGGCCGCGACCTCGCCGCGGAGGAAGTCGCCCATCGCGGCGATGTCCCCGGCGACGGGGGCGAGGGCCTCCGCCCAGCCCCTGTCGATCAGTCCCGAGGCCGCGAGCTCAGCGAGGTCCACCGGGTCAGCCCGCCGCGAGCGTCGCGACGACGACTCCGGCGTCGCTGCCGCTCACGCGCCACACCGAGCCGGCGCCGCCGACGCGGAGCGCGCCGGTGCCGACGATCAGCACGGTGGACTCGTCGAGCGCGACGCCGCCGTCGACCAGGCCCGCCTCGACGGCCGCGACCAGGCGGCCGAGGGTCCCCCACTGCGCCGCGTGCACGTCGACCGTCACGTCGATGAGGCCGATGCCCTCGAGCACCGTGACCTCGTCGAGCTCCTCCGCCGCGCCCTCCGGGACGACGGCGACACCGCCGATCCGGTGGCCGCCGACGAGGGCGCGATCGGCTGCGACGGCGGCTCCCGCCGAGTAGCCGGCGTACGGCACTCCGGAGGAGACGAGATCGCGCAGCCGCGGGAAGCAGGCCTCGAGCGCGTCGCGGTAGGCCGGGGTCAGCCCTCCGCCGACGAAGATCCCGTCGACGTCGTCGAAGACCGCGGGATCGATCCGGCCGCCCTCCGGCTTCATCACGGCGAACGCGTCGAGCGGGCCGACCGTCGCGAGCAGTGCCGCGTAGCCGGCGTAGGCCTCGGGGCCCAGCCCGTCGTGGACGACGACGATCGCGATGCGCGGGCCCTCGATCCGGCCGGCGTCGACCGCGTGGGCGCGCGCCTCCGCGAGGAACGCCCCGTACAGCTGCTGGTCGTGCTCGACGCCGCCTCCGCCGCCGATCAGGTGGACGCTCACTCGTCGTCCTCGGCGAGGGCTCCGTCCACCGGGGGCAGAGCCGACCAGGGGAAGACGATCCAGCGCGGGGTGCGGCGCCAGAAGAAATCGGGCTCGAGCACCGTGCGCGGCTTCGTGTAGAGGGTCACGGTGCGCACCTCGGCACCCATCGCGCGAATGAGCTTCACCGAGAGGGCGAGGGTGTGGCCGGAGTCGGAGACGTCGTCGACCAGGAGGATGCGCTTGCCGCGCACGGACGCCTCGTCGAGCAGCGGCGGCAGCACCACGGGCTCCGCCAGTCGCGCCTCGACGCCGGTGTAGAACTCGACGTTCAGCGCGCCGCAGCTCTTGATGCCGAGCGCGTAGGCCACGGCGCCCGCGAGGAGCAGACCGCCGCGCGCGATGGCGACGACCAGCTCCGGCCGGTAGCCCGACGCGACCACGTCGTCGGCCAGGTGCCGAGCGGCGTCGCCGAACTCGAGCCAGCCGAGCACCTCCTTCTCCGTGGCGGCGAGGAGGGCGGCGGAGTCGTCGGCGTCGGAAACCATGAGGGACAGGCTAGGCCGTCGCGGGCCTCCGCGTCACATCGGTCAGGCGCGCGGGGCCAGGGGTCCCTTCGCGACCTTGTGCGGGGCCGCCTGCGCGACCGGCTTGATGGTCACCAGGTCGAGGTTGACGTGGGCGGGGAGCTCCACCGAGGAGACGATCGCGGCGGCGACGTCCTCCGCGACCAGCGGGTCGGGGACCTCGGCGTAGACCGCGTCGGCGCGCTCCCGGTCGCCGCCGAAGCGGACCAGCGAGAACTCGTCCGTGTGCACCATCCCCGGCGCGATCTCGATCACGCGGATCGGCTCGCCGGCCAGCTCGAGCCGCAGCACGGCGACCAGCGCGTGCGCGGCGTGCTTGGCGGCGTTGTACCCGCCTCCGCCCTCGTAGGCGACGTGGCCGGCGATCGAGGTGACGGTCACGATGTCCGCGGAGGTGCCGCTCTCCCGGATCCCGGCCCGCAGCAGCGGGAGCAGCGCGCTGGTCACGAGCTTCACCGAGAGCACGTTGATCTCGAACATGCGGCGCCAGTCCTCGGGGTCGGACCTCTCGACCGAGTCGAGTCCGAGCGCACCGCCCGCGTTGTTCACGAGCGCGTGCACGGGCCCGGAGGAGGCGAGGTGGTCGCGCAGAGCGTCGACCTGGGCGGCGTCGGTGAGGTCGGCGGCGAAGTACCCGGCGCCGGTCTCGGCGGCGAGCGCCTCCAGCCGGTCGCGCCGGCGCGCGACGGCGACGACCTCCCAGCCGTGCTCGCGGAACAGGCGGACCGTGGCCGCCCCGATCCCTGAACTCGCTCCTGTCACGACAACGCGTCGATCCACGCCCGTCCCC
This sequence comes from Rathayibacter sp. AY1D2, assembly GCF_002932695.1. NCBI lineage: Bacteria > Bacillati > Actinomycetota > Actinomycetes > Micrococcales > Microbacteriaceae > Rathayibacter > Rathayibacter sp. AY1D2. The sequence goes on from NZ_PSVX01000010.1 coordinate 58,462, forward strand.
TTCCGTCAAGCCTCGGACACCCTCGACTCCGTCGTCGCAGCCCAACGCTAGTCTGGCCGCGTGCCGCCCGCCGACCCGGTTCCCGCGACCGCCGGGACAGCCGTCACCCCGAAGCGCCGCGTGCCCCTCTGGGACAACGCGCGCTTCGTCTGCGTGACCCTCGTCGTGATCGGGCACGGCGTCCAGAGGCTGACGGCCAACTCCGACACCTCGCTCATCGTCTACCTGACGATCTACGCCTTCCACATGCCGGCGTTCGCGATCATCTCGGGCTACTTCTCCAAGAGCGGCGCACCGAGCGGGCGCGCGATGCGGCGGGTGCTGACCGACATCCTCCTGCCCTACCTGATCATGGAGACGATCTGGACCCTGGTGCAGTTCCTGGTCGAGGGGAAGCAGGAGTTCAACCCGACGAAGCCGAGCTGGACGCTGTGGTTCCTGCTCGCGCTGGGCATCTTCCGCCTCGTCCTCCCCTACCTGGCGCTACTGCGCTGGCCGCTGCTGATCAGCGTGGTGCTCGCGGTCGGGGTCAGCTACTACGACAACATCGACTCGACCTTCTCGCTCGCACGCGCGATCGGGATCCTGCCGTTCTTCGTGTTCGGCTGGCGCCTGCGCGGCTTCGCCCCCGGCGGCCGCTCCGCCGTCGAGCGCTGGCTCGACCAGCCGCCGTCGCGGGTCCTCCTCGCCCGGATCCTCGCCGTCGTCCTCTTCGCGGTCACGGCGGTCGTCATGACCGTCAACATCGAGGCGTTCCGAGCGGCGGACCTGCGCTACTGGTTCTTCTACGACCGCCCCTACGACGCCCTCGGCGAGACCCAGTGGTGGGCCGGGCTGGTGCGGCTGGCCCTGATGGCCGGAGCGGTCGTGCTCTCGCTCGCGCTCTTCGCGCTGGTTCCGCGCCGCCGCACCCCGCTCACCGCCTGGGGGCAGTCGACGATGTACGTCTACCTCCTCCACAGCTTCGTCCTCTATCCGCTGCGGGAGTCCGGGATCCTCTCGCGGACGGAGAGCACGCTCGCCCTCGGGCTGATGATCGTGTTCTGCATCGCGGTCTCGGTCGCGCTCTCACTGGGCTGGACCCGCACCGTCTTCCACCGGCTGGTCGAGCCCCGCGCGGCCTGGCTCTTCGCCCCGGCGGCCGACGAGAGGCCCCGGCGCCCGGACCGCGCCGACCCCACGGGCGCCAAGCGCGACCGGCAGCCCGAGCGGCGCTGACGGCCGTTACCCCGTGTGTCGGCGGTCCTGGCCGCCCGGCGGGCCCCCCGCGTACGCTCGTCGCGACGGAGAACGGCCCCGTCACCGACCCCGACGATCCGATGGGAAGCACCATGACCGACTCCGAGAAGTGGCAGTTCGAGACCAAGCAGATCCACTCGGGCGCCGCCCCGGACCCGGTGACCAAGGCCCGCGCGACGCCGATCTACCAGACCACCTCCTACGTCTTCGACAACGCGGAGCACGCCCAGAACCTGTTCGCGCTGGCCGAGTTCGGGAACATCTACACCCGCATCCAGAACCCGACCCAGGCGGTCGTGGAGGAGCGGCTCACCGCCCTCGAGGGCGGCTCCGGCGCCCTGCTGCTCGCCTCGGGCCAGGCCGCCGAGACCGCGGCCGTGCTGAACATCGCCCAGGCCGGCGACCACATCGTCTCGTCGTCCTCGATCTACGGCGGCACCTACAACCTCTTCAAGTACACCCTCGCCAAGCTCGGCATCGAGACGACCTTCGTCGAGAACCAGGACGACCGCGAGGAGTGGCGCCGCGCCGTCCGCCCGAACACGAAGCTGTTCTTCGCCGAGACCGTCGGCAACCCCAAGATCAACATCCTCGACATCCGCACCGTGGCCGATGTCGCGCACGACGCCGGCGTGCCCCTGATCGTGGACAACACCATCGCGACGCCCTACCTGATCCGCCCCTTCGAGCACGGCGCGGACATCATCGTGCACTCGGCGACGAAGTTCCTCGGCGGCCACGGCACGGTCATCGGCGGAGCGATCGTCGACGGCGGCCGCTTCTCGTGGACCGCGAACGCCGAGCGCTTCCCCGGCCTCACCACGCCGGACGAGTCGTACCACGGCGCCGTCTACACGGACGCGGTCGGCGACTCCCTCGCCTACATCATCAAGGCCCGCGTGCAGCTGCTGCGCGACCTCGGCGCCTCGATCGCCCCGGCGAGCGCCTGGCAGCTCATCCAGGGCATCGAGACCCTCTCGCTCCGGATCGAGCGCCACGTGCAGAACGCGCAGGAGATCGCGGAGTACCTCGAGAACCACTCCGACATCGCCTCGGTGAACTACTCGGGCCTGCCCACCTCGCCCTGGTACGCCGCGGCCAACCGCTACGCGCCGAAGGGCGTGGGCGCGGTGCTCTCTTTCGAGCTCAAGGGCGGAGTGGACGCCGGTCGGGCCTTCGTCGACTCGCTGGAGCTGTTCTCGCACCTGGCCAACATCGGCGACGTCCGCTCGCTCGTCATCCACCCCGCGTCGACCACGCACTCGCAGCTCTCGCCCGAGCAGCAGCTGACCGCCGGCGTCACTCCGGGCCTGGTGCGCCTGTCGGTGGGACTCGAGAACGTCGACGACCTCCGCGCCGACCTCGACCAGGCCCTCCGCGCCGCGCGCGCCGTCGTCGAGGCCTCCCGCGCGAACGCCTGAGGCCCCTCGGCGCCCTGACGGGGTCCCCGTCCGCGGGGATCGCGTCGGGGCGCTCCGCGCGCGGGCGGAGGAGCGCGGGAGCAGGGCGTAACAAACGGCTCCGCCCCGCGGCGCTCTGACACGATGGACAGCGCTATGGACTGGCAGCAGACACTCGAGGACACGGTCCCGTCGGCGTTCGTCACCGAGCGCCAGCTCCTCTCGGTCATCGGCAAGCCGCCCGCCACCGGAGCCTGGCGCGACGGCGACCCCCCGGGCGGACGCCGCTTCGTCGACCTCGGCCCGTTCGACTTCGAGGCGGGCGGCCGCCTCCCCCACGCCCGCATCGCCTACGAGAGCTGGGGCGCTCTGAACGAGCGCCGCGACAACGCCGTCCTCGTCCTGCACGCGCTGACCGGCGACTCCCACCTGCTCGGCCGCGGCGATCCCGGCCACGCGACGGACGGCTGGTGGTCGGGACTCGTCGGCCCCGGCCTCGTCATCGACACCGACCGCTTCTTCGTGGTCGCCCCGAACATGCTCGGCGGCTGCCAGGGCTCCACCGGGCCCGCGTCCCTCGCCCCCGACGGCCACGAGTGGGGCGCACGGTTCCCGTACACGAGCATCCGCGACCAGGTGCGGGCGCAGGTGCAGTTCAGCGACCTGCTCGGCGTCGAGCGCTGGCACACCGTCATCGGCGGCTCGATGGGCGGGATGCAGGCGCTGGAGTGGGGGATCGACCACGCGGAGCGGGTCGCGCGCCTCGCGGTCCTGGCCGCTCCCCCGCGGGCCACGGCCGACCAGGTCGCCCTCAACTTCGTGCAGCTCGAGGCGATCCGCAACGACGCGGCCTTCGCGGGCGGCTCCTACTACGACGCCGGCGACGGCCAGGGCCCGTACCACGGCCTCGCGCTCGCCCGCCGGATGGCACTTCTCAACTACCGCAGCCCCTCCGAGCTCAACGACCGCTTCGAGCGCAGCTGGCAGTCGGGGCTCAGCCCGCTCGGCGGCGGCGGCCGCTTCGCCGTGGAGTCGTACCTCGACTTCCACGGCAACAAGTTCACGCGCCGCTTCGACGCGAACAGCTACATCACGCTCGTCGAGGCGATGAACTCGCACGACGTCGGCCGCGGCCGGGGCGGCGAGGCGGCCGCCCTCTCCCGGATCACCAGCCCGACCCTCGTCCTCGGCATCGACAGCGACCGGCTCTTCCCGGTCGAGGGCCAGCGGATCATCGCGGCGCACGCTCCCGGCGCCCTCGACGGCGGAGAGGTCGCGGTGATCACCTCGACGTTCGGCCACGACGGGTTCCTCATCGAGGACGACGCGGTCGGCGCGCACCTCGCCCGGCTGCTGGCGCATCCCGCGACGGCCTGACCCGCCCGACCCCGGCGCGGTTCGACGCCCCGAACCGCTCCGACCGGCCCGGGCAGTGGCTATCGTGAGACGGGGGCCAGCCCCGCGCCACGACCGGAGGGGGCCAGAGCGTGCCGATGATCCGCAGCGCTCGCGAGCGCGATCGGCTGCTGCGCCACTCCGCCTGCGGGATCGGCCTGCTCACGGAGGCGGGGGCGCTCGGCATGGCCCTCATCCCCGGGACGCTCCAGCCCGCCGCCGTGCCGTTCGCCGTCGCGCTGCTCCTGGGCATGATGGCCGCCCACGTCGAGCTCGCCCGGACGGGGCGCCGCAGCCGAGTGATCGCCGTCGCCGTCGGCGGCCTGCTGCTGGGCTGGGGCCTCGCGCTGGGGCTCGCTCCGGGCGCCGACTTCGCCGGGTTCGTCCTGGTCAACACCGCGAACGCCGTGACCGCGAGCATCGCCGTGATCGTGACGACGTCCGCGCGCCGACTGCTCCTGCTGCTGCCAGTGGTCCTCCCGAGCCTGATCCCGTCGGTGCTCGTCTCGAGCGGCACCATGATCCCCACCGTGGTCGTCCAGAGCCTGCTGCCCTGGGGCACGCTCTGCGGATTCGCCCTCTGGATCGGCACAGCGGTCCCTCGGGTGGTGCGGCGGATCGACAGCATCGGCAACGCGCACCGTGTGGAGCGCCTCGCCAGCGAGACGGAGGCGCAGCGCCGGCAGGGTGCGCGGCTCCTGCACGACACGGTGCTGGCCACCCTCACGCTCCTCGCGCACTCGGGCCGCGGAGTGTCGGTCGACGCGCTCCGGCAGCAGGCGGCGCAGGACGCGCAGCTCCTGCGCCAGCTCCGGCTCGGCGGGACCCCCACCCCGAGCGCGTCCGGCTCCTACCAGCTGACCAGCGTCACCTCCGCCCCCGCGGCCAACACCCTCGAGACCGTCCGCAACCGCTTCGGCCGGATGGGGCTCGACGTGATCTGGCACGGCTCCGGCCAGGTGGCGCTCACCGGCGCGGCCCTCGACTCCTTCGTCCTTGCCCTGGCGGAGTGCCTCGAGAACGTGCGCCGCCACTCCGGCGTCGCCTCGGCCGACGTGACGATCACCGAGGACGAGACGACCGTCCGCGCGATGGTCACGGACGCGGGCGCGGGCTTCGACATCGCGACCGTCCCCGACACGAAGCTCGGCTTCAAGGAGTCGGTGATCGCCCGGCTCGGCGACGTCGGCGGCCGCACCAGACTGTTCAGCGCCCCCGGATCGGGGACGACCGTGGTGCTGGAGGTCCCCAAGTGAGCCCCGCGCCGGAGTCGCGGGCCCCGCTGCTGGGACGCGTGCCCGCGACGCACGGCCGCTCCTCCCGGTCCGCCCGCTCGGTCCGCCGACAGCAGGAGGGGCTCGGCACCAACTACCTCGGCAGCGGCCTCAACGGCATCGCCGCCGCGATCCTCGCCTACGAGCTGCTGATCTTCCTCTCGACCTCCGCCCGCTACAGCGACCTCGCGCCCGCGGCGATCGCCTGGGTCCTCGTCGTCCTGGCCTTCGGATCCACCGTCCTCGCGATCCACCTCGGCGGACGCCGCCTGCCGCTCCCGGTCTACCTCTGCTTCCTCGTCGCCCTCGGAGCCGCCGTCGTGCTCGACCTGGTGGCCGTGACCGACTCCGGCGCGGCCCGCACCGTCCCCACCGCCGCGGTCGCGGGCGCCGTCGCGCACGCCGCGCTGATCGTCCACCGGCGCGGGATCGAGATCCTCGCGGTGAGCGCCCTCGTCGCGATCGCCGAGGTGATCGCGTTCCTCTCGATGGAGTCGGGCGGCGCAGGCGCGCTCTCGGTGCGCATCAGCGCCCTCGTGGTGACGATCGCGCCGGCCGTCGTCGTGGTCGTGATGATGCGCGGATTCCGCCGGATGGTCCAGCTCGAGATCGACCGCGCCCTCGTGCAGAGCACCACGCTCGGCCCGCGCTACGCGGTCGGGATGCTCGCCTCGGAAGAGCTCGCACGGCTCGACCTCGCCGCCGAGCGCCTCCTCGCCGAGGTGGGCGACGGCTCGGTCCGCCTGCCCCTCGACGCCCAGCGCGCCGCCCACGCGACCTCGCTCGCCACCCAGCTCCGCCTCCACCTCATCGAGGGGCGGCGCGAGACCTGGCTGCACCATGCCGTGCTCGAGTCCGAGCTGCTCGCGCCGCTCGTCGAGCTCGACGACCCGGACGGCACCGCCGGACTCCTCGGGCACCAGCAGCGCGACGGGCTCCTCTCGGCGATCTGGCTGATGGCCGACAGCGCGACCGGGCTCGCCGTGGTCCTCCACGTCGAGTCGGGCAGCCCCCGCGATCCCGGAGCCGGGACGGCCGCCCGAGGACTGCTCGTGCCGATCACGCTCCGCTCCTCAGGCGCGCCCTTGCGCGGCGTCGATCCTGCGACGTGGGAGGCTATCGCTCAGGTCGGCGTCTTCCGCGACACCTCGCGCGACGGAGAGCTCCGGATCGAGATCGACTGCCTGGTCGAGAATCCCGCCGACCGGTGAGCAGCCGCCGAGAGACCGCCGACGACCGCCGACCGAAGGACACCGATGACACCCACCGCTGACGCGAAGATCACTCTCGCGGTCGTGGACGACCACAAGATGCTCCTCGGAGCGCTCACGGAGTGGATCCGCGGAGCCGCCTCCGACATCCAGCTGGTGGCCGCGGTCGCCTCCTGGCCCGAGCTGCTCACGCACCCCGAGTTCCCCGTCGACGTCGTCCTCCTCGACCTCGACCTCAAGGACAACATCCCGATCTCGGTGAAGCTTTCGACCCTCAAGACCACCGGGGTGAAGACCGTGCTGATGAGCACCTACTCCGAGCCCGCCGTGGTCCGCGAGGCACTCGCCTCCGGAGCCCTCGGCTACCTCGTGAAGACCGAGGACGCGGACATGATCGTCGAGGCGATCCGCGCGGCCAAGGACGGCCACTCCTACATCTCGCACGAGCTCGACATGGCGCTCTCCACCGGCGACTCCGACGGAGCGCCGAAGCTCAGCGCGCAGGAGCGCCGCGTGATGGCTCTCTACGGCGGCGGCGAGCCGGTGAAGTCGGTCGCGTTCGAGCTGGGCATCTCGGAGGAGACGGCGAAGTCGTACCTCAAGCGGATCCGCGAGAAGTACCGCGTCGTCGGCATCGACGTCGGCACGAAAGTGGCGCTCCGCAAGCGCGCCATCCACGACGGGATCCTCATCGAGACGGACTGAGTCCTCTTCCGTGGCGGTCCCTGCCCGCCACGGCGCGGTCGGCTTCACGACGTGGTGCGTTCCCCAGAGCGGGGTGCGTCGCCCGGCATCGATCCGCTGGCACGCGGATCGCTGTCGGCGGGCTCCACGAGGGCGCGGCGGTCCCCGCCCGCCGCGGCGCGGTCGACTTCACGACGTAGTGCGTTCCGCAGAGCGGGGCGCGTCGCCCGAGCATCGATCCGCCGGTACGCGGATCACTGTCGGCGGGCTCCACGAGGGCGCGGCGGTCCCCGCCCGCCACGGCGCGATCGGCTTCACGACGCGGCGCGCTCCGCAGAGCGAGGTGCGTCGCCCGGCATCGATCCGCCGGCACGCGGATCACTGTCGGCGGGCTCCACGAGGGCGCGGCGGTCCCCGCCCGCCACGGCGCGATCGGCTTCACGACGTGGCGCGTTCCGCGGAGCGAGGTGCGTCGCCCGGCATCGATCCGCTGGCACGCGGATCGCTGTCGGCGGGCTCCACCTCGTCGAGCGGCGGCCACCTGCTCCTGCAGTCGACCAGGGCGGGCGTGCCCGAGTCGTGCCGGTCGAGTCGCCGTGGGACGCGGCGCATCGAGAACCACCAGGCACGGACAACGGGTCGATGCTGGTCGAGATGCCGCGGGACGCGGGGCATCGAGAACCACCGGACCGGACTGTCAGTGCTCCTGCGGGCCGGCGTCAGGGGGCCAGGACGGCGACCGTCATGCCGGGCGTCGCGGCGGGGGCGTCCATCGCGGCGAGAGCGGCGGGCAGGTCCTCGAAGGCGATGGTGCGGCCGACGGATTCGGCGGGGCGCAGACGGCCGGCGACGATGTCGTGGAGGAGGGCCGTGTAGCCGCTCCGGGCGATGCCGTGGCTGCCCAGCAGCTCCAGCTCCTGGGCGATGACCCGGCCGAGCGGGATCGCCGGTGCGGCGTCGGGCCCGAGCAGCAGACCCACCTGCACGTGCCGGCCGCGCGGACGCAGGGCGGCGATCGACGCCTCCGCCGTGACGCTGCTGCCGACGGCGTCGATCGCCAGATGCGCCCCTCCTCCGGTCGCCGCCCGGATCGCCTCGGCGGCACCCTCGCCTCCGGGGACGGTCACCGCCCCGAGCGCGGCTGCGGCCTCCCGCGCCGGGGCGGAGACGTCCGACGCCACCACACGGGCCCCGGCCGCGAGCGCGACGATCACCGCGGAGAGGCCGACTCCGCCGCAGCCCAGCACCGCGACCCACTCCCCCGGGGCGACCCGGCCGCGCTCGTGCAGGGCGTGGTACGCGGTCCCGAAGCGGCAGCCGAGACCGGCCGCCTCGACGAAGCCGACGGAGTCGGGCAGGCGCACCAGGTTCAGGTCCGCACCCGGCACGGCCACCGCCTCGGCGAACGACCCGTCGAGGGTGAATCCCGGCTGCTGCTGCCGGAGGCACACCTGCGTCGCCCCCTCCCGGCACTGCTCGCAGTCGCCGCAGGCGAACACGAACGGCGCTGTGACCCGGTCGCCGACCGCGAAGAGCGACACCTGGGCTCCCGTCGCGATCACCGTCCCGGCGAACTCGTGCCCGGGGATCTGCGGCAGGACGACCGAGTCGTCGTGCCCCTTCCACGCGTGCCAGTCGCTCCGGCACACCCCGGTCGCCGCGACGCGGACGACGACGCCGTCGACGGGGCAGACGGGCTCCGGGACCTCGACGATCGCGGGGAGGGCGGAGAAGGACGAGTAGCTCACGGCGCGCATGCCGAGAGTCTTCCAGAGGCCCGGGCGGCGCTCTGCTTACAGTGCGTCGACCGGGATGCCGCCGGTGCCCGGCTGGGCGGGCTCGTGGTGGACCGGGTAGACCGTGCCTCGGGCGCGGTCGATCGCGATGCTGCCGAGGGCGAGCACGATTCCGGCCGCGGTCAGGCCCACGCCGACCCAGATGGGCGACAGGTAGCCCAGTCCGGCGGCGATCGTCAGGCCGCCGAGCGCGGCACCCACCGAGTTGCCGATGTTGAGGGCGGAGTGGTTGAGCGCGGCCGCGATCGTCTGGCTGTCGCGCGCCACGTCCATCAGCCGGGTCTGGATCGCGGGCGACGCGGCCGCCGAGAAGCCTGCCGAGAGGAACGCGAACACCACCAGGCCGACGACCGACGAGGCCGACAGCGCGAGCCCGATCAGCGAGACGCCGACGCCGGCGAAGAACACCACCAGCGCCCGCCGCACGTCGCGGTCGGCGGCCCAGCCGCCGACGAGGTTGCCGACGGTCATCCCGAGGCCGATGACGACCAGGATCCACGGGACCGCGCCGAGCGGCAGGCCCGTCACCTCGGTCGCGAGCGGCGAGATGTAGCTGTACATCGCGAAGAGTCCGCCGAAGCCGATGGCGCCGACGAGCAGGGTCATCCAGACCTGCAGGCGCCCGAACGCCCGCAGCTCGTTGCGGACGGTCGCCGCCGGATTCCCGGGCTGCGCGGGCACCAGAAGCTGGACGGCCACGACGGTCAGCGCGAAGAGCACCGCGACCACGAGGTAGGCGGTGCGCCAGCCGGCGATCTGCCCGACCCAGGTGATCGCGGGCACGCCGATGACGTTCGCGATCGTGAGCCCGGAGAGGACGAACGCGACTCCCTTGCCGCGCTTGCCGGGACCCATCAGGTCGGCGGCGACCAGGGAGGCGATGCCGAAGTAGGCGCCGTGCGGAAGCGCGGCGACGAAGCGCGCGGCGAGGACGAGCGGGAAGCTCGGGAGCAGCGCCGAGCCGATCGTCCCGACGGTGAAGGCGACGAGGAGGGTCAGGAGGAGCCTCTTGCGCGGCCAGCGCGCCGCTGCGGCGGCGATGGTGGGGGCGCCGACCACGACACCGAGCGCGTAGGCCGAGATCAGCATCCCCGCCTGCGAGACGGCCTGCTCCTGGCTCGCGGCCCAGACCCCGGGGAGGAGGTCGGCGGCGAGCTGCGGGAGGAGCCCCATCGCGACGAACTCGGTCGAGCCGATGCCGAAGCCCCCCATCGCGAGGGCGAGCAGGGCGAGGCGGGTCCGAGCGGGCGAGAGCGTCACCGGTCAAGGCTACTCAGGATCGGACAGATGTCGAATCGATTCGAGCACGCCCGGACACGAGAGGTCGTGGCGGGGACCCGCTACTCCCCCAGCGCGTCGTTCAGCCGGGCGATCTTGCCGTCGATCTCGCCCGAGTAGCCGGGGCGGATGTCCGCCTTCAGGACGAGCGACACGCGCGTCCCGAACGCTCCGACGGCCTCCGTCGCGCGCTTGACGACATCGAAGACCTCGTCCCACTCCCCCTCGATCTCGGTGAACATCGAGGTCGTCCGCGACGGCAGGCCGCTCTCGCGGACGATGCGGACGGCGGCGGCGACGGCGTCGTGGACGGACGCGTCGGGCGCCTCGCCCCCGGACGGTGCGACCGAGAATGCGACGAGCATGGGAGCCTCCTTGACTGCGCGCACCGCGTGCCGGCCCCGCGCCCTCCGAGCCTACGAGCCCTGGGGCGCCAAGCGGGTCTCGCCGGTCAGCGACGATGCGGAAGTCGTGGCGCCGGGTGCGACGACCCGCGCCGTCCCCATCCTCCACAGCTCGCGCAGCAGCCAGCCGAGCAGCACCACGAGGAGGATGTTCCGCACGGTCAGCACGAGCACCATCCACCAGTGCGACCAGAGGAGGAAGAGGTAGAGGTACGGGTAGACCACCTGGGTCAGAGCCGCAGTGACGAGGGTCAGCTTCGCGGGCCGGTCGAACGCGCCGTCGCGGCACGCGATCAGCCCGGCGATCACCGGCGGCGCGAGCCAGACGATGTACTGCGGCGAGAGCACCTTGTTGGTGTCGATGAACACGACCACGAAGGTCAGCGCGAGCAGCGGGAACAGCCTGGCGGGGTCCGCCCGGCGGGCGAGAGCACGGGCACCCAGCAGGGCCACGCCGAGCATGGCCAGAGCGAGCAGCGGGGTCATCAGGCTCGCCGCGAACTCGGTGCCGGGCCCGTGCATCTCGAAGGTGTTGATGTCGGCGGCGTAGTAGACGTAGCTCCCCGATCCCGGGAGGACCGACAGCCACATCCAGGGAGTGCTCACGACGGCCTCGATCTGGAGGCCCCGATCGGTCTGATCGGTGACGAAGCTGAAGACCTGGTCCCCGCCGCCGACGAGGACGACCGCGAGCACGATGATCACGGAGGCGACCGCGGGGACGAGGATCATCCGCAGCCGTCCGCGCAGGACCAGCACGGCAGCGGCGAGGATCGCGGCCGGCCACACCTTGATCCAGGTGGCCACGGTCAGCAGCAGCGCCGCGACGCCCGGACGGGTCGCCGCCCAGAGCATCCCGGCGATGGCCGGCGGCGCAGTGAAGGCGTCGATGCGGCCGATCGCGATCGGCCCGAGGAGGACGAGGAACAGCAGCCACCAGCGCGCCGCGGCGAGGCGAGGCGCCGACCGGCCGCGCAGCAGCAGGGCGAAGGCGGCGGCGTCGGCGAGCGCGACGAGGACGAGCCACATCAGGTCGTAGCCCGCCGAGCCGAAGAGCCAGGAGGCGGCGATCGGGCCCCAGGCGAGGATCGGGTAGACCCAGCCCGTGTCGATCCCGGCGATGCCGCCGCCCTCGACGGCGGTCCTCATCCACTCCTTGTAGACGATGCTGACGTCGCCCATCGGCAGACCCGGAGCGAACAGCGCCAGGAGGGAGAGCACCACGTGCACCAGCGCGAAGGCGCCCCAGAGCACGGCGACGGAGTCGCGGTTCTCGCGCAGCCGGGCGAGGGGGCGGGAGGACGCTCGAGGAGGGGAGGACGGCACCGCGTCATTGTAGAGGGGCCGCTGAACGGGACCCTGGCAGCACCTGAGCCCGCCTGAGAGCGCCGCTCCCGCCGGGCATCGGTCCCCCGGCGGCGTCGGTCGCCGCCGGGCGTCAGCAGCCGGCATCACGACCCGATGAACTCAGTAGCCGGCGAACGCGTCGGTGCGGATCCGCTTCGCCCCGGCACCGCGCAGGGCGCCGCGGACCGAGTCGACGAACGACGGCGACCCGGAGACGTAGCCCACGCGGCGGCCGGCGTCCGGCACCGCGTCCGCGAGCAGCTCGGCGGTCAGTCGGCCTGTGACGTGCGACCACCGTGCGGGCAGGTCGGTCGGCGCCTCCTTCGAGCAGAGCACGACCCGGGCCCCCGACTCCTGCAGCAGGTCGCGGTAAGCGACCTCGGCGAGGCTCGGCGCGGCGACCACGACGACGACGTCGCGCCGCGGACCGTCCGCGAGCGAGCGGAGCTGACTGGCGAACGGGGTGATCCCGATGCCGCCCGCCACAAGCAGCAGCGGCACGGTGGGATCGGCCGGCAGGACGAAGTCACCGCCGACGCTCGTCGCCCGGAGCGAGTCGCCGGGCTCCAGCGCGGCGAGGGCGCGCTTGAAGCTGCTCGCCTTCTCCGGCATCCGCAGGGCGATCGCGATCTCGCCGTCGGACGGAGCGGAGGAGACCGAGAAGGTGCGCCGGCTGCCCCGGCTGTCGGCGCGGTGCGGCAGGTCGAGCTCGAGCCACTGGCCCGGCTCGAAGGTCAGCGGCGAGCGGGAGCGGAAGCGGTACTCCGCGATGCCCGGCGCCAGCACGCGGGTCGAGGCGAGCTCGAGCGTGTGCCGCCGACGCTGGCGGAACGAGAAGGCGAACGCGAGGGCGTTGCCGACCACGAGGCCCAGCTCCGGAGTGGCGGAGACGACGCCGATGTGGAAGGGGACGCTCGCCACGAGCGCTGCGACGACCGCGATGATCAGCTGCTGCGAGCGGCGCGGCGCTAGCGTGAGCGGCTCCGTCAGCATGAAGGCGCCGGCGAAGACGAAGGGGTAGGCCGTGAGGACCAGGGCCGCCGCGGCGCCGAGGTCCTGGCCGTTCTGCACCGCCTGCTGCACGGACACCCCGCCGGCGACGACGACGAAGACGGCGAAGACGGCCCAGCGGCGGACCCGCGCGACGATCAGGAGGGAACCCACGACGACGAACGGCCAGATCGCGCCACTGGCGATCCACCAGGCTCCGGCGTTGAGCCCGGTGAAGCCGATGATCAGCACGGCGACCGCGGCCGGGTTGAAGAGGTGGCGGCCCCGCCAGGCCAGGACGTACTTGGACGCGGCGGCGATCGCGCCGACGAGCGCGATCACGGCGAGCCCGCGGGGATCGGCCGTCGGGAAGAGCAGGCAGGCGATCAGCAGACCGGTGACGAGCGAGGACTCCAGGTGCGCGCGGCTGCGGAACAGCCGCGCGAGGACCGCGCTGACCAGGGCCGTCGAGGCGACGGCGACGAGCGTCGTGCCGAGGATCTCGAGCGGCGTCGAGAAGATCAGGCCGGCTGCGGCGTAGCCGACGGCGACGAGCAGGAGCGCGGCGAGCGTCATCCAGACCAGCCGGTAGGTGGTGACGCGGCCGAGGGCGCGGTCGAAGGTGCCGATCATCGGAAGACCTCTCCGGGGAAGGAAGGCGAGTAGTGGAGGGTGCCGTCGCTGCGGACGCGGACGAACTCGAAGTCGAAGCGCTCGGCGAGGGCCTCGGGCGGACAGACGAACAGCGCGGTCGCGAGCCCATCGGCGACGAGGGCCGTGTCGGCCACCGCCCAGGCGGCGACGATGCTCTCGACCGGAGCTCCGGTCCGCCCGTCGAGGACGTGGTGGAGGCCGCTGCCCCAGGCGCGGCGGTTGCTCGCCGAGCCGCAGAGCGCGCGGTCGCCGGGCACCGCCACTCCCAGTGCGCTGCTCGGGTCCCACGGGTGCTCGAGGCCGACCCGGACGGGTCCGGCTCCGATGCCCCGGAGGTCGCCGCTCGCGTCGACGACGGCGGGCCCGACTCCGTCGAGCTCCTCGAGGACGAGGTCGACGAGCTGGCCCTTGCCCGCGGCGCCGACGTCGACGACGGTCCCGGGCTCGACCCGCAGTCCCGCCGCCCCGCGTCGGGCGGCGGCCCAGGAGGGAGCGGGGACGGCGGGTCCGCGCGGGACGAGGGTGTACGCGGAGTCGTAGCCGAGCTGCTCGAGAGAGCCGCCGACGAAGGGGGTGACCGCCCCGCCGGTCAGCTCGTCGAGCACGTCGTACAGTGCGAAGAGGTCGGCCGCCTCGTCGGGGAAGACGTGCTCGCCTCCGACCCGCAGCTGCGAGACGGCGGAGTCGTCACGGAACCGCGACCAGGTGCGGTCGTACTCCGCGATGCGCGCCTCGACCCGCGAGCGGTGGGAGGGCCCGAGCGGCTCGGCGGTGTCGATCTCCCAGCCGGTGCCGATCGCGTCGAACCGCCACGCGTGGCCGAGGACCGTCGGGGCGTCAGGCCGTGGCATCGGCCTTGATGGTCTCGACGGCGTCGTTGAAGCCGCCGGAGGTGAGGGAGGACCCCGACACCTTGGAGACCTTCAGCTCGTCGAGCTGCTTGCCGACGACCTCGCCCGCGATGCCACCCGCGAAGCGCGACTGGTACTGCTGGCCGGTGGGGTTCTCCGACTCCGGGGTCACGGTCACGTCGGTGACGACGCCGTCGGCGAGGGTCAGCGAGACGCCCACCTTCTCGTTCCCTCCGGGCGAGGTGTAGGCGCCCTCGGCCTCGTAGGTGCCGTCGGCGTAGCTGCTGCCGCTCGCGGCGGAGGACGCGGCGCCGGTGGCCTCGGGGGCGGAGCTGGTGGCGGTGCTCGGAGCGGTGGTGGTCGCCGCGTCGGCGGCGTCGCTCCCGGTCGTGGTGGTGCTGGAGCAGGCGGCGAGCGCGGCGAGGGTGCCGGCGCCGGCGAGGAGGGTCAGGGCGTAGCGGGCGGGAGTCGTGGTCTTCGCGGTCATGTCTGTTCTCCTGGTCAAGGCGGACGCGGCGGATCCGACGGTAGAGGTGCTCGCTTCGAGCACCCGATGAGGCGGCGGTGCGGAGCCGGTGAGCCGGGCCGCGGGCGTCGCTTCCTCCAGGACAACGGCGGCGGTCCCGGTTCGGTTCAGCGCTCGTCCGACGGGCGTGTCAGCGCAGGAGTGCGGCGACCACTCCGGGCAGGTGCTCCGCGATGTCGAGCGCGGCGATCGGGCCGCCGGCGGAGGCGCTCCGTCCGGCCTCCGCGTGCAGGACGGCGGCCGCGGCGGCCACCGGGGCGAGGTCCTCCGCGGTCAGAGTCGCCCCGGCCGCCTCGGCGTCCGCGGCCCGACCGGCGAGGAGTGCGCCGAGCACGCCGCCGAGGACGTCGCCGCTGCCCGCGGTCGCCAGCCAGGGCGTGGATCCGGAGACCTCGAGCTCGACGCCGCCCGCGACGACGTGGGTGGTGCCGCCCTTGAGGAGCACGCAGACTCCGAGGCGGTCCGCCGCCCGGCGCGCCCACTCCCCCGGGGCCTCGGCGATCGTCGCGGCGTCCGCGTCCAGACCCGCACGGCCGAGCACTCCGGCGAGCTCGCGGTAGTGCGGCGTGATGACGACCGGGCCTGCGGCCTCGTCGATCAGGTCGAGCGCGCCCGCGTCGAGCACCACCGGGACTCCCGAGTGCAGCTGCTCGATCAGGGTGCGCCGCTCCTCGTCGCTGCGGTCCTCGGCGCTGGTGCCGGAGCCGACGAGCCAGGCCTGCACGCGTCCCACCGTCGTCACGACCTCCGGCCGCCGGGCGAGCACCAGTCCCGCGGGCCGCTCCGGTCCGAGGTAGCGGACCATGCCGACTCCCGTCCGCACCGCCGCCTCGACGCCGAGCACCGCCGCTCCCGGGTACCGCTCCGACCCGGTCGCGATCCCCAGCACCCCGCGCGTGTACTTGTCGTCGTCCTCCCGCGGCACCCTGATGCTCCGCGCCGCCTCCGCCGTCCCGACCCGCTCACCCATCCCGCCACCCTACGTCGCCCTGCGACCGAGCCGCCCGGTGCCGGCGCAGCCGCACTGATGCCGGCGCGGCGCACTGGTGCCGGCGCAGCCGCACCCCTCTCCCCTTTCTCCAGGGGGGCGCGTGTGCTGGAGGGGGCATTCGCTGGGCGAAGGAGGAAGCGGTACCGGCGGTACCGCGCCCGACGACAACGCCGCGAACGCCCCCTCCAGCACCCGCGGGCGCGGGCCGCGGAGGGGTCGGATGCAAGGCGGAGGAGGAAGCGATACCGGCGGTATCGCGCCCGACGACAACGCCCCCTCCAGCACCCGCGGGCGCGGGCCGCGGAGGGGTCGGATGCAAGGCGGAGGAGGAAGCGATACCGGCGGTATCGCGCCCGACGACAACGCCCCCTCCAGCACCCGCGGGCGCGGGCCGCGGAGGGGTCGGATGCAAGGCGGAGGAGGAAGCGATACCGGCGGTATCGCGCCCGACGACAACGCCCCCTCCAGCACCCGCGGGCGCGGGCCGCGGAGGGGTCGGATGCAAGGCGGAGGAGGAAGCGATACCGGCGGTATCGCGCCCGACGACAACGCC
>NZ_PSVX01000100.1:0-8207 GCF_002932695.1 Rathayibacter sp. AY1D2
GGCGGCGCCGGTCAGTCCTCGCGGACGTGCCAGGACTGTCCGTACCCGCCGTCGGCCTCGGGGCGGGCCATCAGCTCGAGGAACGGGTCGGCGCTGAACGCCTCCGGCCCGAGCACTCCGGCGCCGGTCCACACGCCGGTCGCGAGGAGCTCGAGCGCGACCACCGGGTTGAGCGCCGTCTGCCAGACCACGCACTGGGTGCCGTACTCGGCCATCGTCCACTCGTTGTCGCTCACGTGGTAGAGGTACACCTCGCGGTGGGCGCCGTCCTTCGTGCCCGAGACGAAGAGGCCGGCGCAGGTACTGCCGGTCATCCGCGGGCCGATGCCGGCGGGGTCGGGCAGGGCGGCGGCGACGACGTCGCGCGGCGAGACCTCGACGGGACCGCCGGCCGAGCGGACCCGCAAGGGCTCGGTGCTGTCGAGGCCGAGGAGGTGGAGGGTGCGCAGGACCCCGATGAACTGCTCGCCGAGGCCGTACTTGAAGGTGACCTTCTTCGCGTCGAGCCAGCGCGGCATCAGCAGCACCTCCTCGTGCTCGACGTTCACGCACTCGACCGGGCCGATGCCCTCGGGGAACTCGAACACCTCCGGCTCCGAGAAGGGGGCGGTGGTGTACCAGCCGCGGTCGCGCTCGAACACCACCGGTGGGTTCAAGCACTCCTCGATCGTGGTCCAGATGGAGAAGGACGGAGCGAAGATCTCGCGGCCGTCCGCGTCGTGCACGACGAGGTTCGCGCCGTCGCGCACTCCGAGCTCGTCGATCTCGTCGAAGAGGTGGTCGGAGGCGTAGCGGGCGAAGACGTCGGAGAGTCCCGGCTCCACGCCCATGCCCACCAGGGCGAGGCGGCCGCGGGAGGACCACTCCTCCGCCGCGGCGAACTGCTCGTCGCCGAGCTTGAGCCCCGTCAGCTCGTGGGGCCGCTCGGGGTGCGGGAGCGAGAGGCTCATCGCCATGTCGAGGTAGTCGGCCTCGGCGGCGAGCGCTCCGGCGAAGATCGTCGGGACGAAGCGCGGCTCGACGGCGTTCATCACGTGGGTCGCCCCGTGCGCGCGGGCGACGGTCTCGACGTTCTCGGCGTCGGAGGCGTCGATCCGCGCGGCGACGAAGCGGTCGTCGGCACCGTGCCGGTCCGCGATCCAGGCGACCGTGCGCTCGGCGCGAGCGAGGTCGTAGTCGCAGACGATGATCTGCTCGAAGAAGGAGCGGCGCGCGGCGATCTTCGCGAAGGCGTCGCCGACGCCGCCGGCGCCGACCAGGAGGATTCTCATGGGGACACCGTACCGACGGATCGCGTCGTCCACCACGCCGAGCACCGACGGAATCGGAGCGGAGCGCGCCTTCCGGCCACCGGATCCGTCACAGGGCGGCCCGCTCCCCCCGCTCGAGCAGGCGGAGGAAGCCGGAGAGGTGCCCGAGGCCGGTCAGCGAGGTCGGGAGCGAGGCGGCGAGCGCCGGCGAGTGCACCAGGTACGCCGCCCACTTCGCGCGCGAGACCGCGACGTTCAGGCGGTTGGGCAGGAGGAGGAACTCCATCCCGCGCGGGACGTCGGCCCCGGAGGACGCGGCGAGCGACACGATGGCGACCACCGCCTCCCTGCCCTGGAAGAGGTCGACCGTGCCGACCGGCGTCTCCTCGAGGCCCGCGGCGTCGAGGGCGGCGCGGAGGAGCCCGCCCTGGGCGTTGTAGGGCGCGACGACGATGACGTCGGCCGCGGTCAGCGTCCGCTCGCCGTGCTCGTCGGTCCAGGCGCGGCCGACGAGGGAGAGGGCGATCTCGACGACGCGCCTCGCCTCGTCCGGCGAGGAGGTGGTGTCGCCCGCGTGCTCGACCGGGACGGAGTGCACGCCCGGCTCGACCCCCTCCAGGTGGCGCACCTGCGGCGCCCGCGACCGCAGCGCGCCCTCGTAGGACAGCTCGGAGACGGCGTCGGAGAGCGCCGGGTGCATCCGGTGGGTCTGCGCGAGGAAGTAGCCGTACTCGGGCGGGAGGACGTCGTGCCCGTCGGCGAGCCAGCCGAGCGCCGACTCGTCGACCGGCTCCGGGTGCGCGCCCTGGCTCACCTGGGGCAGCTGCTGCGGATCGCCGAGCAGGAGCAGCCGCTGGGCGGAGACGCCCGACGCGATCGTCGGGGCGAGCGAGAACTGCCCGGCCTCGTCGACCACCAGGAGGTCGAGCGAGCGGCGCGGCACGGTGACCGGATTCGCGAAGGTCCAGGCGGTGCCGCCGATGACGCAGCCGCCGCCCTCCTCGAGGACCGCGGTGAGTGCCGCCGCGTTCTTCACCGGCGCCCAGGGCGCCGCCGCGAGCGCCTCGGGCGGCGTGCCGTTCTTGGGCACCTTCGCCACGCGGGAGGGATCGACGCCGCGGCCGACGACGGCGCTCAGCACGTTCTCGACCACCGAGTGCGACTGGCCGACCACGCCGATGCGCCAGCCGTGCTCGTTCACCAGCCGTGCGATCACGTGGGAGCCGACGTAGGTCTTGCCGGTGCCGGGCGGACCCTGCACGGCGAGGGTCGCCCGCTCGAGTCCGAGCAGAGTGGTGACGACCGCGCCGATCACGTCGTCGCCCTGCACCGGAGCGACAGCTCCCGGTGGCACGCGGCGGAGGACGTCGAGCGCCGGGTCGGCCAGCATCGCGGGCAGCGCGTCGAGGACCTCGCCGCCCCACTCCGCGATCGCCTCGGGCTGGGGCGCGGCGCGCGGAGGCGGCGCGGGGGCGAGGGCGACCGGAGCGTCGTCGTGCGGATCCTCCCCCGCCTTCAGGCCCTCCTTGAGGAGCAGGACGATCCGCTCCCCGTCGTCGTCGACCGCGAGGATCTCGGAGCGCTCGGCGGCGCCGCGCAGACCGGGACCGGGCGAGGGTGCACCAGGGGGCGCCGGGGCCTCGTAGACCAGGTACGGCGACGAGCCGGTGCCGAGCCGGCTGCCGGGAGCGAGCCGGCCGAGGATCCGCAGCTCGCGCGACTGCGTGCGGGCGCGCGGGAGCTTCGCCCAGTCGCGGACGACCTCGACCCGGTCGATCATCACGACGTCGCGGGTGTCCGCCCACTCGTCCAGCGGCTGCCGGAGGCGGTCGAAGTGCTCCTGCCAGAAGGTCTTGGCCTCGCGGCGGTGGTAGTCGATCGCCGCGCCGGCGAGGGCGAGCGCGGTCTGGTCGGCCGTGCGCTCGCGCGGCTCGATCCCCTCGACCTGCGCCAGCAGTGCGACCGCGACCGGGTGCGGCTCGCGGGGCACGGGGATCTCGACCTCGAGCAGCGGCGGCAGCTCCTCGCGCGGCGGAGCGAGCTCCAGGAGCCAGTCGCGCAGGCGGAGCGTGGAGCGGCAGTCGTAGGCGTTGTACTCGGCGACGAGGTCGAGCCCGCGCTGCCCCTCGACAGGATCGGCCCTCTGTGCGGCGCGCGCCTCCACGTACATCTCGATGCTGTCGGCAGCGTTCGTGACGCCGGACGCGTCGCGCTCCTCCTCGCCCATGTAGAGCGGCTCCAGCTTCTTGAGCGAGTAGCTGCGCGAGCCCACGCGGAGCGCCCGCCGCACCACCGGGTACAGGTCGACCAGGACGCCGTCGCGCAGGAGCGCGTCGACCTCCTCCTCGCCGACCCCGTGGCGGAGCGCGAGCGAGAGCAGGTGGCTGCGCTCGTAGGAGGCGTAGTGGTAGACGTGCATCCGGGGGTGCTCGGCCCGGCGCGCCCGCAGGAGCGCGAGGAAGTCGAGGAGCGCCCGGCGCTCGGCCGCGAGGTCGTGCGCCCAGAGCGCGGTGAAGCGCTCCTGGTCGTCGACCATGCCGAAGAGGTAGTCGAGGCCCCACTCGCGGTTGTCCTCGGTGTAGAGCGGGTCGCCCTCGAAGTCGAAGAAGAGATCGCCCGGATCGGGCGCGGGCAGCCCGGCGAGCACGGAGGCGTCGATCACCTCGACGGCCGGCACCGGCGAGGACTCCGACCGCAGCTGCAGCCGCGCCTGGGCGCGCAGGCCCTCGAGCGTGCCCGCGCTCAGCCCGGGGACGGGGCCGTCGTGCTCGGCGAGGGCGTCGATCGTGAGCACGCCGGCCGCCCCGAGCTTCGCCCGCTGGTCGAGCCGCATCCCGGCGACGAGGATCGGATCGCGGTGCGCCTGGACCTCGGGCGCGCAGACCGAGCAGCGTCCGCAGGAGGGGTAGCGCGGATCGCCCCACGCCAGCGGCTCGTCGGCGGCGAGGCGCTCGTCGAGCACGGCGCGGAGCCGTGCGCGCTGCACCCGCTGGACCGGGGCGACGACGGCCAGCTCGTGGCTGGTGACGGAGCCGTCGCCGAGCACGAGGTGCACCTGCTCCCCCACGCGGATGCCGCGGGCCTGCATCTGCTCGGCGTAGGCGGCGAGCTGCAGTAGCGCCGGGATCTTCGCGTGCCGGGCGAGCTTGGTGTCGTAGACCTCGTAGGCGCCGTCGGCGGTGCGGAGGAGGAAGTCCGAGAAGCCCAGGAACTCGCCGTCGAAGAAGGTGGCCTGGTAGAGCACGCCGACCCCGGCGCGCATCGCCTCGACGGCCGCCTCGGCCGCCTCGGGGTAGCCGGCGGGCTCGGGGCGCTCGAACTCGAGCACCTCGTGCGTGCGCTTCAGCTCGGCGAGGAAGCGGTGCTCGTGCTCGTCGCCGAGCACCGCGGTGCGCTCGAGCATCCCGTCCCTCTCGGCCTCGAGGCGCGGGGCGCGGCCGAGCAGGGCGTCGAACCGGCGGAGGACCGCCCACTCGCAGGCCGCCCAGTTCGACAGGTCGGTGGGGCTCGTGACCACGCGGCCGGACTCCAGGTACACGCGACTCCTTCCGCAATCACCGGGCGGCGATCGGCTCCAGGCTAGGGCGCCCCTCCGACACTCGTGCGGCTGCGGCCACCACCCGCGCCGCGCCGTCTCCGCGTGGCAGGCTGGGCCGATGACCCGCGCTCGCTTCGAGATCATCCCGGCCGACGACATCGGCGAGCGCGCCGCACGGGCGTTCCCGGACCCCTCCGCGGTGACGCTGACCGTGACGAGCCTGCCGAAGCACGGGACCGAGCGGACCGTGGACTGCGCGGTCGCGCTGGCCGGGCGCGGGTTCCGCGTGGTGCCCCACCTGGCGGCGCGGAACGTCGAGGGCCGCGCCGCACTCGAGCGGGTCCTCGAGCGGATGGGCGAGGCGGGGATCGACGAGGCGTTCGTGATCTCGGGCGACGCGTCCTCGGCGGCCGGCACCTACTCCACGAGCCTCGAGCTCATCCGCGACGCCCGCGAGATCTCACCCGGGCTGGCCCTGGACATCGCAGGCTACCCCGAGGGCCACCCGCACCTCTCCGACGAGAGCATCGAGCGGCACCTGCGCGAGCGCGCTCCGTTCATCCGCTCGATCGTCACGCAGATGTGCTTCGACGTGGACGCGGTGGTCCGCTACGCCGATCGGCTCCGCGAGACGGGGATCACGTCCGATCTGTGGGCGGGCGTGCCGGGGCCGGTCGAGCGCTCGCGGCTGCTGACGCTGGGCGCGCGGATCGGAGTGGGCTCCTCGCTCGGCTTCCTGAAGCGGAGCACCTCGGTGGCCGGCGGGCTCCTCCGCGGACGCCGCTTCGACCCGTCCGCGTTCGTCGCGCGCCTGGAAGCGGCGGCGGGCGACCGCCTCGCGGGCCTGCACGTCTACACCTTCAACGAGCTCGATTCCCTCGCCGCCTTCGGCTGATCGGCGAGCCTCCGCGCTCCTCGGGCGTCGACCCTCAGGGGCTCGAAGCCCTCGCGGGGAGCGCTGCGCCGGTCAGGTGGTGCGGCGGATCCAGATCGGCGGGTGCGGGAGCTCGGCCTCGGTGCGCAGGCGGCCGGCGAGCGGGGCCCAGACCACGAGCGCCACGCCGATCCCGAGCAGCAGGCCGCCGACGGTGTCGCTCAGCCAGTGGGCGCCGAGGTAGGTGCGGCTCGCCATCATCGCCACGGTGTACAGGAAGCCCACGATCCAGACCCACAGCAGCGGGAACACCAGGGCCAGCACCATCGCCGTCGTCGCCGCGTTGGCGGTGTGGCCGGACGGGAAGGAGCCGTAGTCGCTGGTGACGAGCATGTCGGCCGGGCGGGCGCGTCCCACCAGCTCCTTGACGAGCTGAGTGGCGCCCACGCTGACCAGCGCGGCGATCGCGTAGTAGAGCGCCGCCCACCGCCTGCGGAACACCAGCAGCACGGCGACGATGCCGAGCGGGATGAGCGTCGTGCCGACGAGCCCCGCTCCGACCGTGTTCATGACGAGGGCCGGGATGTCCCAGACCGGCGAGCGGTGCTCGACGATCTCGTCCATCCACTCCACGTCGAAGCGGAAGGCCGAGGTGGGGCGGAAGGCGATCAGCACGGCGAGGAGCACCGTGATTAGGATCGCGAGCGACGCGGAGACCAGCGGCCAGCGGCGGGAGACCCGGTGGGCCGCCTCCTTCGTCAGCAGCCGGGCGGCGACGTCGTCGGACGGCACCTGCTCGCGCATCTGCGCACGCTGGACGGCGTCGGGGCGCGCGATTCCGGGCTCGGTCGACAGGCGGTCGTCGCGGTGATCCATCCGGACATGATGCCGTCACCCGGCGTTCCCCCGCTGGGGGTTGCGGGGCGGCTCGGCCGACCGTTCGGAAGCGCGGCGTCCGCGCGCCGGGGTTCGTGGCACGGTTCGACCGGCCGTGCGGATGCCCGGCCTTCCCCCGCGGGGGTTCGCGGCGCGGCTCAGCCGGCCGCGCGGGCCAGGCGGGCGGCGCGGAGGGCGTCGAGCCGGGTCGGCTCGGAGGAGCGCGCGAGGAGCCGCGCGGCGACGGCGCTCACGCGGGAGTCGTCCGAGGCGGAGGCCCGCTCGAGGGCGGCGGCCGCGTCGGGACCGGTGATCGAGCCGAGCGCCATCACGGCCGAGACCGCGAGCGCGGAGTCGTCGCTGCCGGCGGCCCCGTCCAGCGCGTCGACGGCAGGACGCGCGTCGTCGCCCAGGTAGCCGAGCGCGGCGGCGGCGTGACGCCGGACCGGCGCGGACCCCTCGCGGAGGGCCTGGTCCAGACCGGGGACGGCCGCGGCGCCGAAGGAGGCGAGGACGTCGGTGAGCACGTTCTGCGCCTCCGCGTCGTCGTCGCCGAGCAGGCCGAGCAGGACCGGCAGCGCGCGCTCGTCGCCGAGGCGGCCCAGCGCGAAGCGGGCCTTCGCAGCGACGGCGGGCTCGGAGTCGGCGGCCAGCGGGGCGATGTCGTCGAGCGTCGCCGGGTCGAGGATCTTGCTGAGCACGTGCAGCGCCTGCGTGCGCACCCGGGGCTCGCGGCCGAGCGCCTCGCGGGCGACGGGGACGGCGGCGGAGCCGAGGCGGCCGAGCGACCAGGTGAGCACGTCGCGGACGAAGAAGTCCGGCTCCTCCCACAGGTGCGCGGCGAGGGGCTCGGCGGTGGCGGGCTCGGCGAGCTCGCCCAGGGTCATCGCCGCGCGGAGGCGGACGTCGCGGTCGGGGTCGGAGAGCTCGGCGAGCAGGGCGGAGGAGTCGCGGGAGGACATGGGAGGGGACTGTAGCAGCGGCGCTCGGGAGCGGATCCAGCGAGGGCCGGAGCGCCCGGGAGGAGCCGCAGGAGCGGAGCGTGCCGGACCGCCGGGACCCGGAGCCGAGCGCTCAGTCCTGCAGCGCCGGGACGCTCCTCGGCCGGACGATCAGCCAGAGCGCCAGGATCGACACGGTCGCCGTCGCCATCATCACCACGGCCATCGGCACGGCCGAGCCGGCGCCGAAGACCCCCGAGATCGGCGACAGCAGTCCGGCGGTGCCGAAGTTCACCGCTCCGAGCAGCGACGCGGCCGTCCCCGCCTCCCGGCCGTGGTTGACCAGGCCGAGGACCTGCACGCACGGGAAGCTGAAGCCGCACGACGCGATGAAGAACCACAGCGGGACGAGCGTGCCCCAGAGCCCCAGCCCGAGCACGTCGAAGAGGGCGATCAGGCCGGCGGAGGTGAACAGCGTCAGCGTCGTGCTCGCGAGGATCCACTGCGGCCCGATCCTCCGGCTGAGGTAGGAGGACGCCTGCACGCCGAGGACGACGCCGAGCGAGTTCACGGCGAAGAGCAGCCCGTACTGCTGCGCGTCGAATCCGTAGAGGCCCTGGAACAGGAACGAGGAGCTGGAGAGGTAGGTGAACAGGCCGGCGAAGGTCATGCCCCCGATCACCGCCACTCCGAGGAACACGCGGTCGCTGAGGACGGCCCGGTAGCGC
>NZ_PSVX01000101.1:0-7909 GCF_002932695.1 Rathayibacter sp. AY1D2
CGCTCCGGGAGGAGGCGGGCTGGACGGCGCTGCGCGTGCGGTACCGCCGCCTCCTCACCAGGATCGTCGTCCACGACCTGAGCCAGGCCGACCCCGTCGCGGCGATCGACCGGGTGACGAGGGCGCTGGCCGACCTCGCCGGAGCCGCGCTGGAGGCGTCCCTCGCCGTGGCGCGGACCGAGCTGGTCGAGGGCACGGGCCCGGGTCGCTTCGGCCGCGACGAGGTCGCCGCCACCCGCTTCGCCGTCATCGGCATGGGCAAGGCGGGAGCGTCCGAGCTCAACTACGTCAGCGACGTCGACGTGATCTTCGTCGCCGAGGGCGACCCGGAGAAGGAGCTGACGAACGCCCGTGCGATCGACGTGGCCACCCGGCTCGCCGTGCTCCTCATGCGCGGGACCTCCGCGCTGGCGATGGAGCCGGAGCTCTGGGAGGTCGACCCGAACCTGCGCCCGGAGGGCAAGCAGGGCGCGCTCGTGCGCACCCTCGAGTCGCACATCACCTACTACGACCGGTGGGCGAAGAGCTGGGAGTTCCAGGCGCTGCTCAAGGCGCGCCCGCTCGCCGGCGACCAGGAGCTGGGGCGGGCGTACGTCGACGCGGTCGCGCCCAAGGTCTGGTCGAGCGCCTCCCGCGAGAACTTCGTCGAGTCGGTGCAGCGGATGCGGGAGCGGGTCACCGAGAACATCCCGCAGAACGACGTCCACTACCAGATCAAGCTCGGGCCCGGCGGACTGCGCGACATCGAGTTCACGGTGCAGCTGCTCCAGCTCGTCCACGGGCAGACCGACGACGAGATCCGCATGCCCGGGACTCTGCTCGCCCTAGGCGCCCTCGCCGACCGCGGGTACATCGGCCGCTCCGCCGCGGAGGAGTTCGCGCAGGACTACCGAGCACTCCGGCTGCTCGAGCACCGCCTCCAGCTGCGGCGCCTGCGACGCACGCACCTGATGCCGCGGGACGAGCACGAGCTGCGGACCCTCGCCCGCTCCAGCGGGCTCGCCCGCACGGCGGAGGAGCTGCTGAGCGTCTGGAACGGGATCAAGCACCGCGTCCGGGGCCTGCACGAGCGCCTGTTCTACCGTCCGCTGCTCTCCGCGGTCGCCGCGCTCTCCGACGGCGGCGCCGAGCTGTCCACCGGCCAGGCGGAGGCGCGCCTCGCCGCCATCGGCTTCGCGGACGCCCGCGGGGCGCTCGGCCACATCGCCGCGATGACCTCGGGCGTCTCGCGCCGCGCGAGCATCCAGCGCCACCTCGTGCCGGTGATGCTGCAGTGGTTCGCCGACGGACCGGACCCCGACTACGGCCTGCTCGCGTTCCGGCGCCTCAGCGACGCACTGGGCGGGACGCCCTGGTTCCTCCGGATGCTGCGCGACTCGTCCGGAGCCGCCAAGCGGCTCACCACGGTGCTCTCCGGATCGCGCTTCGTCGGCGAGCTTCTCGACCGCATCCCGGAGTCGGCGGCCTGGCTCGAGGACGACGACGCCCTCCGCCCCCGTAGCGCCGCCCAGCTCGCCGAGGAGGTGCGCGCCGTGCTCGCCCGGCACGAGACGCCCGACGCGGTCGCCTCAGTCCTCCGCTCGATGCGCCGGCGCGAGGTGCTGCGGACCGCCATGGGGGGCGTGCTCGGTCTCAGCTCGATCGAGGAGATCGCGACCAGCCTCACCGACATCATCAGCGCACTGCTGGGCGGCGTGCTCGCCGCCATCCGGCGCGGCAGTGCGACCCGGCCCGGCGCCGACGCGGAGTTCGCGATCATCGGCATGGGCCGATACGGGGGAGCGGAGCTGGGCTTCGGCTCCGACGCCGACGTGATGTACGTCCAGCGACCCGGCACCGCCGAGCCGCACCAGGCCCAGCTCTACTCGCAGTTCGTCGTCGCCGAGCTGGTCCGGCTCACGGAGGACTCCCGCCTGCCGCTTGACCTCGACGCCGACCTGCGGCCCGAGGGCAAGAACGGCCCCCTCGTGCGCTCCCTCGACTCCTACCGCGCCTACTACGCCCGCTGGTCGCTGACCTGGGAGGCGCAGGCGCTGCTCCGGGCGCGGGGAGTGGCGGGGGACCAGGCGCTCATCGAGGACTTCGAGGAGCTGGCTGACGGGGTCCGCTACCCGGGAGCGGTCTCCGACCGCGACATCCGCGAGGTGAAGCGGATCAAGGCACGGGTCGAGAGCGAGCGCCTGCCGCAGGGCGCCGACCCCCGCCGTCACCTCAAGCTCGGCCGTGGATCGCTGAGCGACGTCGAGTGGCTGGTGCAGCTCCTCCAGCTGCAGCACGCGCGGCGGACCCCGGCGCTGCGGACCACCTCGACCCTCACCGCCCTCGCGGTCGCGGAGGAGGAGGGCATGGTCGGCCCGCAGGACGCGGAGCGGCTGCGGGCCGCGTGGATCCTCGCGTCCCGTGTCCGCTCGGGCACCACGCTCTGGGGCAACCGCACCAGCGACGTCCTCCCGACCGACCGCCGGCAGCTCGAGGGCGTCGCGCGCCTGCTGGAGTACCCGGCCGGGTCCGCGACGGCGCTCGAGGACGACTACCTCGGTGTGACCCGCCGCTCACGCGCGGTCTTCGAGCGCCTGTTCTACGGGCCGGCCGCGGGAGACGCTTCCTCCTAC
Organism: Rathayibacter sp. AY1D2; assembly: GCF_002932695.1. Lineage (NCBI taxonomy): Bacteria > Bacillati > Actinomycetota > Actinomycetes > Micrococcales > Microbacteriaceae > Rathayibacter > Rathayibacter sp. AY1D2. Next base: position 2,613 of record NZ_PSVX01000101.1, read on the forward strand.
CGCTGACGCCCGCGCGCCGGGGACGGCGAAGGGCCGCCCCTCCGAGGAGGAACGGCCCTTCGGCAGTGCTGCGGGATCAGACCCCGTAGTACAGCTCGAACTCGAACGGGTGAGGACGCTGCGCGAGGGGCTTGATCTCCTTCTCGCGCTTGTACTCGATCCAGGTGTCGATGAGCTCCTGAGTGAACACGCCGCCCTGGAGGAGGAAGTCGTGGTCGGCCTCGAGGGCGTCGAGCGCCTCGCCCAGGGTCGCGGGGACCTGCGGGATGAGCTTCGCCTCCTCGGGGGGCAGCTCGTAGAGGTCCTTGTCGACCGGCTCGTGCGGCTCGATGCGGTTCTTGATGCCGTCGAGGCCCGCCATCAGCTGGGCGGCGAACGCGAGGTACGGGTTGCCGGAGGCGTCGGGCGCACGGAACTCGATGCGCTTGGCCTTCGGGTTCGTGCCCGTGATCGGGATGCGGATGGACGCGGAGCGGTTGCCGGCCGAGTAGACCAGGTTGACCGGCGCCTCGAAGCCCGGGATCAGGCGGTGGTACGAGTTGACCGTCGGGTTCGTGAACGCGAGGACGGCGGGGGCGTGCTTGAGCAGGCCGCCGATGTACCAGCGCGCGAGGTCCGAGAGACCGCCGTAGCCGTTCTCGTCGTAGAAGAGCGGCGTGCCGTCGTTCCACAGCGACTGGTGGGTGTGCATGCCCGAGCCGTTGTCGCCGAAGAGCGGCTTCGGCATGAACGTGGCGGTCTTGCCCCACTGCTCGGCCGTGTTCTTGACGATGTACTTGAACTTCAGGATGTCGTCCGCCGCGTGGACCATCGTGTCGAAGCGGTAGTTGATCTCGGCCTGGCCGCCGGTGCCCACCTCGTGGTGCGAGCGCTCGAGGATGAGGCCTGCATCGATCAGCTTGAGGCAGATGTCGTCGCGGAGGTCGGCCTGCTTGTCGACGGGGCTCACCGGGAAGTAGCCGCCCTTGTAGGGCGTCTTGTTGCCGAGGTTGCCGCCCTCCTCGACGCGTCCCGAGTTCCAGGCGCCCTCGACCGAGTCGACGGAGTGGAACGCGGAGTTCTGCGTGATCTCGTAGCGGACGTCGTCGAAGATGTAGAACTCCGCCTCGGGGGCGAAGAACGCGGTGTCGGCGATGCCGGTCGACGCGAGGTACTTCTCGGCCTTCTTCGCGACCTGACGCGGGTCCTTGGAGTAGATCTCGCCGTTGCGCGGGTTGTAGATGTCGAAGACGAGGATCAGCGTGCGCTCGACGCGGAACGGGTCCACGTAGGCGGTGGTCACGTCCGGGATCAGCTGCATGTCCGATTCGTGGATGTTCGCGAATCCGCGGATCGAGGACCCGTCGAAGAGCTGACCGACGGAGAAGAACTCCTCATCGACAGTCGAGGCGGGGATGTTGAAGTGCTGCTGGACACCGGGGAGATCGGTGAACCGGATGTCGAGGAACTTGACGTCCGTGTCCTTGATGAACGAGAGCACCTCGGAAGAATCTTTAAACATGCAAAGGTCTCCAATGGCGTAACGGGGTGCTGCAGAGCGCAGCCGTTCCAGGGTAGTGACGGGGGGTTTCCCCACCGTGTCCCTCTTGTTTCCGACATGTTACGGGGCCCGTCCGGGGTCGGGCTCCACGTCGCCTGCCGGACCACCCGCCCCTCGGTCCGCTCCGAGACGCCGCGGATAGGATCGGAGGATGCCAGCCGCCGACCGCAGGACCTTCGCCGACGCCGCCCCGAGCTCGTACCCGGGAGAGCGTCTCGGCCTCCCCCGAGAGGGTCGCCTCTCGGTCGGACGGTCCGGCCGCCGCATCGCCGCCCTGGCCGTCGACTTCGCCGTCGCCGCTCTGCTGTCGCTCGCGTTCTTCGACTACGACCGCTGGGCGAGCCTGCTGCTGTTCGTCCTGCTGCAGGTCGTCTTCATCCCCACCATCGGCGGCAGCATCGGGCACCGCCTGCTCGGGATGCGCGTCATCCGTCTCGGCGGGGGCTGGGTCGGCGTGTGGCGCCCGATCGTGCGCTCTGTGCTGCTGGCCGTGCTGGTGCCGGCGCTCGTCTGGGACTCGGACCAGCGCGGCTTCCACGACAAGGTGGCCTGGACGGTTCTCGTCCGCTACTGACTCGCGCCGCAGACGAAGCAGGCCGGCCGGGAGAGATCCCGACCGGCCTGTCGCGTCGTGCGTCAGCGCGATCGCTGAGGGCGCACCTTGAAGGGGTCGACGCCCTTCGGGATGGGCAGCGACGTGTTGAGCGAGGAGAGCCGGTTCTTCACCGCGAGGACCTCGGCCTTGGTGAGGACCTTCTTCGTCTTCGAGAGGCGGCTCGGCACCTTGTGCAGCGGAGTCGCATCGGCGTCGGAGCCGACGTGCACGAAGGTGACGGGGACGTTCGGCAGGATCCGCGACACCTTGCGCCGCTCGTCCTCGAGCATGCGCTTGGTCCGGGAGGCGGGGCCCTCCGCGATCAGCACGACGCCTCCGCGGCCGACGGCGCGGTAGACGGCGTCCTGGGTCTTGCCGTTGACGGCGACGGGCATCTCGCCGCCGGTCCAGGTGCCGCGCAGTCCGCTGCGCAGGACGGCGCCGACCGCGCCGGGCTGCCCGGCGATCTGCCCGTAGGCGGCGCGCTCGGCGCGGCGCGAGAGCACGGCGAGTCCGGCGACCAGGCCGGCCATCACGCCCACGATGATCCACAGCGCGATCACGAAGCCGTTGCCGTTGCCGAGCAGGATGCCGAGGAGCACGCCGAGCAGGATCGGGAGCAGGAGCGCGAGGAGGATGATCCAGACGGCGCTGCTGTCGTAGCGGCGGGTCATCTGGAACACCTGCCACATCTGCTTGAGACGTCCGGGTTCCTTGACCGCCTTCGTCGACGGTTCCGTGCTGCGTGCCATGACGTCAAGGATACCGAGCGGGAGCGCGGCGGCGGACCCCGGACGCGGATCCGGCTCCTCCACAGAGGGCACGTGCGCCGATCCGTCCACCGATCGGGATCGACGGGCGTCCTCCGCCCCGACCTGCGGTCAGGCTCGCCTCATGACGAGCAGCGGGACGGTCCAGGGCCGGAGGATCGGCGGAGTGCGGACGGGGAGGCGGCGGACGCCTGCGCCGAATGCCGCACCGCCGGCCGAGCGGACGATGCGGCCGCGGGAGGCCGAGGCGCTACAGGTGTCGGCGGTGGCTCGGCTCGCCGAGCACCGCCACCGCGAGCGCATCGTCCGGGTGGAGTCGTCTCCGAGGAGGCGCATCGTCTCGACCGCCCCTCCCGTCGTCGCCACACTCGAGAGGTTCCTGCGGGTCGAGCGGGGGATCGCACTCGGCGCCGCGGTCACCCTCCTCGCCCCCGTGGTGGGCGCGGTCCGGTCGGCCGCGCTCGAGGGAGCATGGCTGGCTCCGACGACGGACGACATCGGCCTGACGGAGGAGGGTCGGCCGCTGCTGCTGCTGACGACGCCCGCCGTCGACACCCCGCGTGCGGCGCGCGACGCGCTGCAGCGGGTCCTGGAGCGCCTCGGAATGCTCTGCCCGGAGCTGCCGGTCGCCGCCCTCGCGCGGCACCGCGACCTGCTGGCGCTGGAGGGCAACCTCTACGGACTCGCTGATCCGCAGGGGATAGGCGAGGCGGTGCGGGCGCTGCCGACGTCCGGCGCGGATGCACGGGGTCGGGAGGCGGTGCCTGCTCCGGCTGCCCGGCACCGGCGGGTCCATCCGCTCGACGGCTGGCAGGACCGCCTCCGGGCGTTCGTCGTCCGGCGTCGGGGACCGCTCTCCGTCGGGACGGCGATCGTGCTGGGAGCGGTGCTCGCCGGATCGCTCGCGGGCGGGCCCGGTCGGCAGGTGCAGGATGCGGAGGCGTCGACCGCAGCCGCGCCCGTTCCGGCTCGGTCGACTCCGCCGGCGGTGGCGACCGCGGCACCGCCCGCTCCGGTCGCGGCGACCTCACTCGACGCCGAGCAGGCGGCGGAGGTGCTGATCGACGCGGTGCGCGCGTGCGGGGACCGGGAGTGCGCCCGCGGTCTGGTCACGGCGGACTCGCCGCTCGGCGACGCAGCGGACGGCCCCGCCTCCGCTGTCCCGGCGACGGGGGAGGCGTCGGCCGTCCTCGTCGACGTGAACGGGGCATCGGCGGTCGTGCACCTCCGGACGGCCCCGGGGAGGACAGCGGCCTCCGTCCTGATCATCAGGACGGAGGCCGGCTGGCTCATCCGCGACGTCTACACCGGAGCGGCCTCGTGAGAGGCGCGCTCAGGGGGAGCGTGTCAGATGCCGAGGTCGTTCTCGAACGAGCCCTCCTCGAGGCGCTCCTTGATCGCGACCAGGAAGCGCGCCGCGTCGGCTCCGTCGACCGTGCGGTGGTCGTACGAGAGCGCGAGGAAGACGGTCGAGCGGATCGCGATGGCGTCAGTACCGTCCACCTGCACGACGGCCGGCTTCTTGGTGACGATGCCGGTGCCGAGGATCGCGGTCTGCGGCAGGAACACGACGGGAGTGTCGAACAGGGCCCCGCGCGAACCGGTGTTGGTCAGCGTGAAGGTGCCGCCGGCGAGCTCGTCGGGCTTCAGCTTGTTGTTGCGGGTGCGCTCGGCCAGGTCTCCGATGGTGGAGGCGATCTGCGCGAGGTTCAGCTCGGACGCGTTCTTGAGGACCGGGGTCAGCAGGCCGCGCTCGGTGTCGACGGCGATGCTGATGTTCTCGTGGTCTGGGTAGACGATCGACTCGCCGTCGAGGGTCGAGTTGATCACCGGGTAGGCCTTGAGCGCCTCGGCCGCCGCGAGGGCGAAGAACGGGAGGAAGGACAGCTTGGCGCCGGTCTTCTCCTGGAAGCTCTTCTTGACCGAGTCGCGGAAGCGGGCGACCGCCGTGACGTCGACCTCGATGACCGAGGTGAGCTGGGCGCTCGTCTGCATCGACTCGACGGCGCGCTGCGCGAGGACCTTGCGCAGGCGCGACATCGGCTGCGTGGTGCCGCGGAGGGGCGACGTCTCGAGCGGGGTGCGCGCGGCCTTGGCGGCTGCGGCGGCGGGCGCCGAGACCGGGGCGGCCGGAGCCGACTTGGCGGCCTCGACCGCGTCGAGGACGTCCTGCTTGCGGATGCGGCCGCCGACTCCGGTTCCCGTGAGGGTGGAGAGGTCGATGCCGTTCTCGCCGGCGAGCTTGCGCACGAGCGGGGTGACGTAGCCGGGGTTGGAGTCGGTGGGCTCCGGGGAGGCGCCGGAACGCGAGCAGGCCGTAGTCGGGGTCCGGTCCGTCGGCGAACCACTGCAGCATCACCGGCACGAGGTGGCGCTGGATGCTCGCGCGGCG
>NZ_PSVX01000102.1:0-7768 GCF_002932695.1 Rathayibacter sp. AY1D2
AGCCCGCGCTCGCCGGCGGTTCGTCCCTCCACAGGCGGGGTACCGGCTCCGTTGTCCCGATCCTGGTCACGGGCCCCGGCCCGATGTCGGTTGTCGCTGATTCAATACACGTATGAGAAGTTCGGGTGACGCGGCGCAGGCGGTCGAGGCGGTGCGCGCGGGCGAGACGGCGCAGACGCTCGACGCGGTGCGCGCGCTCGCCGGTCTCGCGGCGGGGCTCGCCCGCTCCTCGGCACCGGTGCTGCTCGCGGGGGCCGTCGCCCTGCACACGGCGTACCGGGCGGCGCTGCTCGTGCCGGAGTCGTTCGCGCGGGGGAGTCGTCTCTCCCGGAGCGAGGCGGGAGACCTCGTGGAGCGCTCGATCCGAGCCGAGTTCGCGACGGCGCTCGGGATGTCGGAGCGCGTGGCGTCTCGGCGTCTCGAGCACGCTCGGCTCCTCATCGAGGACCTCCCGGCGACCCGCACCCTCCTGGCCGAGGCCCGGATCCTCTGGGAGGCCGGCGAGGTCGTCTGCGCCGCCGCCGCGACCCTCCCCGCTCCGTCGCGCGCGTCCTTCGACGAGCGGGCGGCCGCCGCGGCGCTCTCGCAGACGCCCACCCAGCTCCGCCGGACCGTGGCGCGGCTGCGCGACGAGCTGCACGAGCAGCCGTTCACCGAGCGCCACGCCCGCGCCCGCGAGGACCGCAGCGTGTGGCTCGGCGCCGAGGCCGACGGCATGGCCACGCTCTGCGCCCTGCTGCCGGCCCCGGTCGCGGTCGGCGCCTACAACCGTCTCGACCGGATCGCCCGCTCGCTCCGCGACGGGGCGGACGCGGCGAGGATCGGGCTCGGTGCAGGTGCAGGTGCAGGTGCAGGTGCAGGTGCAGGTGCGAGTGCGAGTGCGAGTGCGACTGCGACTGCACAGAGCGGTGCTGGTGCCCGTGGCGATGCCCGGGTAGCAGTCGGTGCGGGAACGGACGCTGGTGCTGGTGCTGGTGCTGGTGCTGGTGCTGGTGCGCGTGCTGGTGCCGGGCTCGGCGCGGAGACGGGTGGCGGCGCCGGTGGAGACGCTGACATCTCCCTCGGCGACGGCCGGACGCTCGCGCAGCTGCGGGCCGACGCACTCGTCGATCTGCTCATCGACGGCGACATCTCCGCAGACGGATCCTCGGGCGACGGATCCTCTGGCGAAGGAGCGAGCGGAATCCCCGCCTCTGTACTCGGAAGCCCCGCCTCGGTCTCCGGAGTCCGCGCCGACGTGCGCCTCACCCTCGCCGCCAGCACCGCGGTCGGCCTCGACGACGCGCCGGCCGAACTCGACGGCTACGGTCTCGTCCCCGCCGACGTCGCCCGGGAGCTCGTGCGCACGGCGGCCACCTTCACGCGGGTGCTGACCGATCCGGACACGGGAGTGGTGACGTCGGTCGGCAGGACCCTCCGCGTCCCGCCCCCTCGGATGCGCCTCCAGCTGCAGCTGCGCGACCGGACCTGCCGGTTCCCCGGCTGCACCCGCTCGTCCTCGACGGCCGAGGCCGACCACACCCTCGAGTGGCGGAACGGAGGCGAGACCGCCCTCGGCAACCTGGCCTCGCTCTGCGTCGCGCACCACCACGTCCGCCACGGCGACCGCTGGACCTACGCCCTCCATCCGGACGGCACCGTCGTCTGGACGACCCCCACCGGCCGTCGGATCACCGACCGACCGCGGGCGCTGCCCGGGGCTCCGCTGCCGCCCACGCGACGACCGACGCCGCAGTCGGCGCAAGAACCGGAGCCGGAGCCGCAGCCGGAGCAGCAGCCGCACCCGCTGTCACCACGATCCTCGTCATCGCAGCTGAGGTCATCGCGACCGTCGTCACCTCGACCGTCGCCATCGCTGCTGTCGCCGACGCGGCCGCGGTTCGTGGACGCGTCTCCGCCGTTCTGATCCGCAGCCCGACCTGCCGGGCGATCCGACACTCCGTCGGCCGCGAGGCGGTGCATCGCCGGGCCTGGACACGCCCAGGCGCCCTCGCGCTCTCGCACCTCCGGCGCCGCGAGGTCCGTCGGCACGTTCGCGCTTCGTCGAGCCTCGAGCTCCGAGTTCTGAGCTCCGAGCCCCGAGCTCCGAGCCCCGTGTCCCGGAGCTCCGAGCCTCGAGCCCCGTGTCCCGTCGTGCTTCGGCGCTTCGGGGCGTCGGCCACCGCGTCCCGGTCCGCCCGCGTCCCGGTCTGCCCCTGTCCCCGGTCCGCCCCTCCGTCCCGGTCCGCTCCGTCCCGGTCCGCTCCCGCCCCGCTCCGGCTGGCGGACGCCCCCGCCGCGCAGGAGAGCCGTCGAACTCGGGAGATCACGACCGGACGACCTCCACGTGGTTCACGTTCTCCGCCGCCCCCGGCTCCGCCGGACGCTCCGCTCCGGCCGTCTCAGGCCGCGAGTCCGCCGAACAGCAGTGACACCGTCATCGCGATGATGACCGAGTCGAAGGCGGACGCGATGACGACGTTCGCGCGCACCAGGCGCCAGCCCTCTCTCGAGCGGATCTCGGCCGAGACCGGGGCGGCCGTCGTGGACAGCAGGAGCGCGAGGGTCGCGTCGTCGCTGAAGTGCGGCACCCCCTCGAAGGCGAACCGCACCTGCGACCGCCGGGGCGACCGCGACTCGAGGCGCAGGCAGGCCTGTGCGACCGAGAGGACCATCAGCATCCACGAGCTCGCGACGGCGAGCAGGGCGGCGGCGATGGAGAGGGGCTCGCTGCGGAACTCCGTCCTCTGCGCGATCGCCATCGTGACCGCGATCGCCACCGTGACCACGATCGCCGGCACCGCCGCCGACAGCGTCGTGCTGGTCGCCCCGGTCGCCCCCAGCATCCGCGGGAGGAGGCGCCGCTCTCCGCGCGCCTCCTCCTCGGCGGCGCTTCGCAGCGCCTGCTCGTCGAGGCGCGAGTACGAGGCGGCGCTCCAGCCCACGGAGAGGGCGGTGCAGAGCGGCCGGCCGAGCAGAGAGACCGGAACGAGGGTCGCCGTTGCATCGACGGCCCCGTCGCATCGACGGCCCCGTCGCCAGGAGCGAGCGTCCCCCTCGCCAGGACGAGCAGCACCACCACGATCGTGACCAGGAGGCTCACGCTCACCCGGAACAGATCGGAGCGGGATCGTCTGCGCGCGGTCATCGCCGCCCTCCCCGTCAGGGGCCCGGAGCGCGCCCCGAACAAAATCCACGCCGTTCCGTCCTGCCGCGTCCCGTGCGTTACCAGGCCATTCGTTGCAACCAACAACAAATCCCCCGAGCACCCGGCAGAATGGACCTATGACCTCACGGAGCAACTGGGCGGGCACCTACGAGTACCGCGCCGCCGCCATCATCGAGCCGGAGTCCGTCGAGGAGGTGCAGCGCCTCGTCCGCGAGAACGAGCGCGTCCGCGCCCTCGGCAGCCGCCACTCCTTCAACTCCCTGCCCGACACCCCCGGCGCACTGCTGCACCTGGGCCGCCTGGCCTCCGACCCCGTGATCGACGCCGAGGCGAGCACCGTCACCGTCGGCGGCGCCACCCGCTACGGCGTCGTCGCCGCACACCTGCACAGCAACGGCTACGCCCTGCACAACATGGGCTCTCTCCCGCACATCTCGGTCGCCGGCGCCATCGCGACCGGCACCCACGGCTCGGGCGACCGCAACGCGAACCTCTCCTCCGCCGTCTCGGCGCTCGAGCTCGTCACCGCCGACGGCTCGCTGCGCACGATCCGCCGCGGGGAGCCGGGCTTCGAGGGCGTCGTCGTCGGCCTCGGCGCCTTCGGCATCGTCACCCGCGTGACCCTCGACATCCAGCCGACCTTCGACGTCCGCCAGGACGCGTTCGTCGACCTGCCCTGGGAGCGCGTACTCGACGACTTCGACGCGATCACCTCCTCCGCCTACAGCGTCAGCCTCATGACCCACTGGTCCTCGCCGACGGTGGAGCAGCTGTGGCTGAAGACCAAGGTGGCGGCGGGATCCGTCGCCGACGTCGACGCGACGCACCTGGGCGCGGTCGCCGCCTCCGCGAGCCTCTTCGCCGTCTCGGAGGGTGTCGACTCCAACCTGAACCCGTTCGGCGGCTCCGTCGGACCGTGGTCCGAGCGCCTGCCGCACTTCCGCCTCGACCGCGAGCCGAGCGCGGGCGACGAGATCCAGAGCGAGTACATGGTGCCGCGCGCGAACGTCCGCGAGGCGATCGTGGCGCTGCGCGCGATCGGCGAGCGGATCGACGACGTCCTGCTCATCACGGAGCTGCGGACCATGGCGGGCGACGACCAGTGGCTCTCCCCCGCCGGAGGCCGCGACAGCGTCGGCGTGCACTTCACCTTCAAGAAGGACCGCGCCGGCGTCGACGCCGTGCTCCCCGCCGTCGAGGGCGCGCTGCTGCCGCTCGGCGCCCGGCCGCACTGGGGCAAGCACTTCCTCGCCGGAGCCGACGAGATCGCGCCGCTCTACCCGCACCTCGAGGAGTGGCGCACCCTCCGCTCCGAGTGGGACCCCTCGGGCCGCTTCGCGAGCGACTTCCTCCGCGACCGCCTACTCGGCTGAGCGGCACCCGCCCCGCGGGACCAGGCAGGTTCCGCGGGACGGGGCTCACAGGACGTGGGTCGCGGGACGGGGCTCACAGGACACGGCTCGCGGCTCGCGGGATGCGGGATGCGGGACGCGGGACGCGGGACGCGGCCTACAGGACGCGGGTCACAGGACGCGGCTCACAGGACGCGGCTCACAGGACGCCGCTCAGAACAGGCGGGCCGCGTCGGCGGGCTCGACGAGGTCGCGCACCAGCGCCGGGATCCGCTTCCGGAACGGGAAGAACCCCCGCGACGCCGACGGCCACGCCGCACCGTCCCAGCGGCGGCGCACGGTGACGAGCGCGACCCCCTCGTCGGCGAGAGCCGAGCGGAGCGCCTCCACCCGCTCGCCGACGGGCCCGACCGGCGCGTACGGAACGACCACCGTGTCGATCCGCTCGGACACCGCCCAGTCGACGACCGTCGCGGCACGCGCGTCCGCCAGCACCCGCGCCGGCCGGCCGCTGGAGTCGGAGGTGCGCTCGGCGGCGTCGGCGAGCGCCGCGGCGGTGAAGGCGGCGACCGCGTCGGAGACTCCGGACGGCGAGCGCCCGCCCGCGTCCCCGGCGACGGCGCACGCCACGAGGCGCTCGGCCAGACCCGGCTGCTCGGCGAGCAGGCTCTCCGCCTCGAGGTCCTCCTCGTGCAGCAGGAGGACGGGGCGGGCGCCGACGGTCCCCACGACGTCGTCCTGCTCGAGCGGTGCCCGCGGCGGGAAGGGCTCCTCGGTGAGCGCGCGGGCCGTGGTGGCGAGGCCGCTCGGCGAGAAGCGCCCCTCCGTGTAGCGGGCGATGTTGGACGCGGAGGCGAGGTAGGTCTTGCCCGGAGTCTGCAGGCCGGCGACCCATCGCCACGACAGGGTGTTGGACGCGGCGTCGCCGTCCAGCAGGTGCCGGTAGAAGAAGTCGGCGCCGAGCTGCCAGGGCAGTCCGAGGGTGAAGATCCAGATGCTCGCGAACCACATGCGGGTGTGGTTGTGGAGGTACCCGGTCTCGACGAGCTCGCTCACCCACGCGTCCATCGCGTCGATGCCGCTGCGTCCGCCGATCGCGTCGAGGTACCCGGGCGGAGGATCGCCCGCGGAGGAGTCCGCCACCTCGCGGCGGTAGCGGCGCCAGACGTCCGGGTTCTGCTCGAGCCAGCCCTTCCAGTAGGTGCGCCAGAACACCTCCTGGACGAACTTCTCCGCGGCGGTCAGGCGGTGCCGCGCGAGGACCGCGGCGACGACCTCCCGCTCGGTGACGAGGCGGTGGCGGAGGTAGGGCGAGAGCCCGGAGACGTTGTCCCGGGACGGTCCGAGGTCGTGGTTGCGGTCGCGAGCGTAGGCGGAGCCCGCGCGGGCGACGAAGTCGTCGAGCGCCTCGAGACCGGCGGCTCTGGTCGGGATGAACATCGCCCCATCATCGGCGTCGGCCCGGTGAGAACACCGGCAGCGGCCTCCCGAGTGCGCTCCGGGGACGGAGGCGCCCGCCGAGCGCTCGTCAACGGGGTGACCGGCGCCTCCGACCCGACGTAGCGTCGGAGGACGAGAGGGAGGCCGCCATGCCCCGCGAGGAACAGATCCCGTCCACCATCGAGCGCTCCGACGAGCACGCGCAGAAGCTCTGGTCGGCCGCGCACGACTCGGCCGTCGACAGCTACGGCGACGGTGAGCGCGCCCACCGCACGGCCTTCGCCGCACTGAAGCACGAGTACGAGAAGGTCGGCGACCACTGGGAGCGCAAGGCCGAGAGCGGCCCCTCCGACTCCCGCGCCGAGGGCCACGGCCGCTCCCCCGGGGGCGAGACGGCGGGCGGAGTGGACGCGAACGCCACGAAGGCGCACCTGATGGACCTCGCCAAGCGCCTGGACGTCTCCGGCCGCTCGCGCATGACGAAGGCCGAGCTCGTCGAGGCCCTGCAGAAGGAGAGCACCCGCCGGACGCGCGACGCGCGGTAGGGGCAGGGGCGGGGCCGGGGACAGCCGCCCCGCCGAGCCCCGGCCCGCTCAGTCCAGCGCGTCCCGGACGGCCGCCATGCCCAGCTCCAGCTCGGCGAAGGTGGTCGACAGCGGCGAGAGGCCGATCCGGATGCCGTCGGGTCGGCGGAAGTCCGGCACGATCCCCTCCGCCTGCAGCCGCGGGACGAGGCCGGCGAACGACTCGTGCGCGATCGTCACGTGCGAGCCGCGCCGGGCGGGATCGAGCGGAGTCGCCACCCGCACCCCGCGCGGCACCAGCCACGCGTCGGCCAGCTCCAGCGCGTACGCCGTCATCGCCTCCGATTTCGCGCGCACCGCGGGCATGCCGACCGAGGCGATCAGCGCGATCATGTCCTGCATCGCGAGCATCCCCGTGATCGGCGGGGTGCCGCTGAGGAAGCGCCGCATCCCCTCGGCCGGACGGTAGCCGGGTCCCATCTCGAACATGTCGGCGACGCCCATCCAGCCCTGCACCGGCTGCGCGAGCGAGCCCTGGTGCCGCGACGCGACGTACGCCCACGCGGGCGCCCCCGGCCCTCCGTTCAGGTACTTGTAGGAGCAGCCGACCGCGAGGTCCGCGCCCCACTCGTCGAGCTCGAGCGGCACCGAGCCGACGGAGTGGGAGGCGTCCCAGAGCACGAGCGCGCCGGCCTCGTGCGCCTGAGCGGTGATCGCCGCGGCGTCGGCGAGGAACCCCGAGCGGTAGGCGACGTGGCTGAGCAGCACCAGTGCCGTCCGCTCGCCGAGCGCCGGGGCGAGGTCGTCGGGGCCGACGCCGCTCCCGGGGTCGGAGTCGATCCAGCGGAGCGTGCTGCCGGTCTCGGCCGCGATGCCCTCCAGCACGTACCGGTCGGTGGGGAAGTTGTCGGTGTCCACGACGATCTCGTCGCGCCCCTGCTCCGCCTGGCGGGCGATCGCCGCGCGGGTGAGCTTGTAGAGCAGGACGGTCGTGGAGTCGGCGACGACCGTCTGCCCGGCCGCGGCTCCCAGCACCGCGGAGCCGAGGGCGTCGCCGACCTCGAGCGGCATGTCGAGCCAGCCCTCCTCCCAGCCGCGGATGAGGCGGCCGCCCCACTCCTCCTCCGCGAACCGCGCGAGCTGGGCGACGCTCGCGCGCAGCGGCCGGCCGAGCGAGTTGCCGTCGAGGTAGGAGCGGACCTCGGGGGTGCGGACGAACAGCTCGGGGCAGTGCGCGAGCGGGTCCTGGGCGTCGAGCGGATGCATGCCCTCACCCTAGGTCGCGGGTGCCGGGCGCGACGCGC
>NZ_PSVX01000103.1:0-7645 GCF_002932695.1 Rathayibacter sp. AY1D2
ACTCCTGGACTCTCGCGAAAGTCCTGCGCTCTCGCGGAGGCGCGCCGCTCAGCCGCGCTCGGCCCGCTCGGCGAGGAGGTACTGCCAGTCGCGCGGCACCGCGAAGTAGGCGCCCGCGCCCGGCAGCAGGGTCCCGTAGTAGCGACGGATGCGCTGGATGGCCGTCAGCGCGGCGATGTCCTCCATCGAGGTCTGCACCAGCCGCTCGTAGGTGAACACCCCCAGCAGCACGACGACCGGGATGATCACCGCGAGGAACCCCATCGCGTATCGGGTCGGGGCGAGGAAGCCGAAGGCCACGAGCGAGCTGGAGAGCATCGTCAGGTAGAGCGAGGCGCGGCTGCTCGACTCCGTCACGGTGATCCCGCGCGCCGACTCCAGCACGAAGTGCTCGGTCAGCAGGGCGTTGAGGAACGCGGCCGGCCGGTCCGGGAGCGACGCGGCGGAGACGGCGGCCTCGGGCAGCGCGGGCGTGCGGGGAGAGTCCTCCTCGTCGAGGCGGTCGCCCGGCTCCGGATTCACGGCCGCACCTCTCGCGGGGACCGTACCTCTCGCGGGGCCGCCCCGCGGCGTCCGTTCTTCGAGTCATCCGACTCGCGCACCGGCTCCACCCGCGCGCCTACCGTCGGACGCGACGCCGAGCACCGCCACCGGGGCGCGTGCGCAGACACCGAAGGGCCGTTCATGATCGACACCCGCCACCTCCACTCGAACCAGCGAGACACCCTCGAGCGGCTGCTCGAGGACTCGCCGAGCCACAACGTCCTCTGGGCGGACGTGCTGACGCTGCTCGAGGCCGTCGGCACCGTCCACGAGAAGCACGACGGCGCCTTCTCGGTGACGGTCGGCTCGACGACCGAGACCCTCCACCGGCCGCACCACAAGGACGTGGACGAGCAGCAGCTCGTCGACCTGCGCCGCCTGCTCCGCGGAGCGGGGTACGGCGCATGAGCGCCGGGACGCCCGCCGACCTCACCGGGTCGGCCGCCGAGCGCCTCCGCCGGCTGGACGCGCTCGACGCGGGGGCGCTGACCGAGGAGTGGCTGCTGCGCCAGCTGCGCCTCGCGCTCGGGGATCTCGCCGCGCTCGAGCCGGCCGCCGAGGCCGAGCAGGAGCGGCGCGAGGACTTCTGACGCGGCGGGCGGCCGTCCCGGGTGCACGCGGCCGGCACCCGGACGGCCGCCGGCCCGCACGCCGCAGCGCCGCCCCGCTCCGCCGCTCATCGCCCGGCCGCCGCGCTGCGGGCGCGCAGCAGCACGCCGGCCGTCGCGGTCGCCGCCAGCACGAGCGCCGCGAACACCGTCAGCACCGTCGTCGCGGTGACGAGGTCGAGCGCCGCTCCCGCTGCCAGTGCGGGCACCGCGAGCCCCGTGTACGCGACCAGGAACACCACCGCCAGGGTCTCGCCCCGGCGGGCGGGATCCGCGAGGGCGACCGCCGTGCCGATCGAGCCCTTGAAGAGCAGCCCCACCCCGAAGCCCGAGACGACGGCGCCGGCGAGGAACACTCCCAGCTGCGGAGCGATCGCTCCGGCCGCGACCGCCGCGAGCCCGACCGCGCAGCCCGCCACCGCGATCGAGAGCTGCAGGCGCGTCCCCACCTTCACGAGCAGCAGCTGGCCGAGGGCCGCGGAGGCGAACACGGCGAAGGACGTCGCGCCGGCGAGCAGGTGGTCGCGCACTTGGAAGGTCTGCACCAGGAACGTCGGTGCGAGCGAGGTGAAGAGGCCGAGGACGGAGAAGGCCGAGAACGCTCCGAACGCCGCGAGCAGGAACGCCCGGCGCGCGTCCGCCGGCACCGAGAGCCGCTGCGGCCGGTAGGCGGGCGCCGTCTCCGGCACGTCGACCGTCTCGGGCACGAGGAGCAGCGCCAGGCCCGCCACGAGCAGCGCGACCAGGAACACCTGGTGCGGCAGGAGGAGCGGATCGGGCAGGAACTCGGCGAAGACCCCTCCGAGCAGCGGGCCCAGCGAGAGTCCGCCGAGGTTCACCGCGCCCGAGATCGACGCGGCGACCATCGTGTTCTCGTCGGGCCGGGCGCGGGCGCGCAGCTCGCCGAGGTGGGCGGTCGCCGTGGCGGTGAGCATCCCGATGCTGACGCCGTTGACGAAGCGGGCGACGATCAGCCCCGGCACCTCCGTCGTCAGCGAGAAGAGCACGGCCGAGACCGCCGAGACGAGCACCGCGATCAGCAGCACTCGGCGGCGGCCGAGCCAGTCGCTGACGTGACCGGCGAGGTACAGGCTCACGATCACTCCGACCGCGTAGGCGGCGAAGACGACGGTGATCACGAACGGCGGGAAGCCGTCGAGCTGCTGGTAGAGCGGGTAGAGCGGGGTCGGCACCGTCGAGTAGGCCATCACGAGCAGGAAGGTCGCGGCGACGATCCAGAAGCCGACGCCGTGGCGCACCGTCGGCAGTCGGCGGCTCACGAGGTCTCCTGCAGGTGGCGGTGGGCGAAGGTGACGGCCATCGCGCCCTCGCCGACGGCGGAGGCGACGCGCTTGACCGAGCTGCGGCGCACGTCCCCCGCGGCGAAGGAGCCGGGGACGCTGGTCTCGAGGTAGAACGGCGCCCGTTCGAGCGGCCAGTCGCGAGCCGCGTGCTCACCGGCGAGATCCGGTCCCGTCACGAGGTAGCCGCCGGAGTCGCGGACGATCGCGGTCTCCGCCGCCCACGTCGTATCCGGCTCGCCCCCGATGCAGACGAAGAGGTGGGAGGTGGCCAGCGCCCCGTGCACACCGGTCGCCGAGTTCTCGACCTCGATCGACTCGAGGGCATCGGCGCCGTGCAGGCGGGTGACGCGTGAGTCGAGCAGGATCGTCACGTTCGGCTCCCGGACCACGCGCTCCGCGAGGTAGGAGGAGAGGCTGTCGGCCAGATCCGGGCCGCGGACCAGCATGGTCACGTGCCGCGCGTGCGCCGAGAGGTTCATCACGGCCTGCCCGGCCGAGTTGCCGCCTCCGACGACCACGACGTCCTCGCCCTCGCAGAGCGGCGCCTCGCTCGTGCCGGCACCGTAGTAGAGGCCGACGCCGAGCAGCTCGTCCTCGCGCTCGAGGCCGCGCCGGCGCCACTGGATGCCCGTGGCGCAGATGTTGGTGCGGGCGACGACGGTCGTCCCGTCGGCGAGCAGCGCGTGGATCCGGTCGTCGGCGAAGCGCCCGCGGATCCCCTCGCGCATCCGCAGCAGCTCGGCGCCGAAGGAGACGGCCTGCTGCCGCGCGCGCTCGGCCAGATCGGCTCCCGCGATCCCGTGCGGGAAGCCGAGGTAGTTCTCGATCAGGCTGCTGGAGCCGGCCTGCCCGCCGATCGCCGAGCGCTCGAGGACCACGACCTTCAGCCCCTCCGAGGCGGCGTACACGGCGGCCGAGAGCCCGGCCGGACCGGCTCCGTAGATGGACAGGTCGTACTCCGCGAGCCGCGGCGAGCCGACCCAGCCGAGCCGGGCCGCGACCTCGGCGAGCGTCGGATCGGAGGCGCGGCTGCCGTCCGGGAACACCACGAGGGGGAGCGACGCGGTGGCGAGCGGGTGCCCGGCGACGGCGAGGCACTGCTCGTCCGTGTCGATCGGCGTCCACGAGAACGAGACGACGCTGCGCGAGAGGAGGTCGCGGATCTCCCACGCGTCGCGGCTCTCGCGCCGCCCGTAGAGGCGGACCTGCGGGAGGTCCCCGGGCACAATCACGAGGCCCGCCGCCGCTCGAGCCCGTCGCGGAACTTCATCAGCTTGAGGCAGAGGTGCAGCGTGCTGCGGGCGAGGCCTACCTCGACGTGCGCGGCAGCGTGCGGGAGGCGTGCGGGCTCCTCCACATCCACCGCACCACGCTCTACTACCGCCTCGACAACCTGCCCGAGGCGGTCCGGGAGGCGCTCGACGACGGCCTCGCCCGCAGCACGCTGCACCTCTGCCTCAAGCTGATGAAGTTCCGCGACGGGCTCGAGCGGCGGCGGGCCTCGTGATTGTGCCCGGGGACCTCCCGCAGGTCCGCCTCTACGGGCGGCGCGAGAGCCGCGACGCGTGGGAGATCCGCGACCTCCTCTCGCGCAGCGTCGTCTCGTTCTCGTGGACGCCGATCGACACGGACGAGCAGTGCCTCGCCGTCGCCGGGCACCCGCTCGCCACCGCGTCGCTCCCCCTCGTGGTGTTCCCGGACGGCAGCCGCGCCTCCGATCCGACGCTCGCCGAGGTCGCGGCCCGGCTCGGCTGGGTCGGCTCGCCGCGGCTCGCGGAGTACGACCTGTCCATCTACGGAGCCGGTCCGGCCGGGCTCTCGGCCGCCGTGTACGCCGCCTCGGAGGGGCTGAAGGTCGTGGTCCTCGAGCGCTCGGCGATCGGCGGGCAGGCCGGCTCCAGCAGCCTGATCGAGAACTACCTCGGCTTCCCGCACGGGATCGCGGGAGCCGATCTGGCCGAGCGCGCGCGGCAGCAGGCCGTCTCCTTCGGCGCCGAGCTGCTGCGGATGCGCGAGGGGATCCGCGGGCGCTTCGCCGACGACCGGATCCACGCGCTGCTCGCCGACGGGACGACCGTCGTCGCCCGCACCAACATCTGCGCCACGGGCATCCAGTGGCGCCGGCTCGGCCTCGAGCGCGAGGACGAGCTGCTCGGCGTCGGCCTCTACTACGGTGCCGGCACGAGCGAGGCGCCGCTCTGCGAGGGCGAGGACGTCGTGGTCGTCGGAGGCGGCAACTCGGCCGGGCAGGCCGTGATGAACCTCTCGGCGCACGCGCGGCACGTGACCATGCTGGTCCGCGGCCCGGATCTGGCCGACAGCCTCTCCTCCTACCTCGCGGAGCGCGTCGTCCGGCAGCCGAACGTGACGATCCTGCTCGACTCACGCGTCACCCGCCTGCACGGCGCCGATGCCCTCGAGTCGATCGAGGTCGAGAACTCGGCGACCGGTGTGCACGGGGCGCTGGCCACCTCCCACCTCTTCGTCTGCATCGGGGGCGAGCCGGATACGACGTGGGCGGCGGAGACCGCGATCGTCCGCGACTCCGGCGGCTACCTCGTGACGGGACCGGATCTCGCCGGTGAGCACGCGGCTCGCGACTGGCCGCTCGAACGGGCGCCGTTCTACCTCGAGACCAGCGTCCCCGGCTCCTTCGCCGCGGGGGACGTGCGCCGCAGCTCGGTCAAGCGCGTCGCCTCCGCCGTCGGCGAGGGCGCGATGGCCGTCACCTTCGCCCACCGCCACCTGCAGGAGACCTCGTGAGCCGCCGACTGCCGACGGTGCGCCACGGCGTCGGCTTCTGGATCGTCGCCGCGACCTTCCTGCTCGTGATGGCCTACTCGACGGTGCCGACCCCGCTCTACCCGCTCTACCAGCAGCTCGACGGCTTCCCGCCGTTCGTGATCACCGTCGTCTTCGCCGCCTACGCGGTCGGAGTGATCGTGAGCCTGTACCTCGCCGGTCACGTCAGCGACTGGCTCGGCCGCCGCCGAGTGCTGCTGATCGCGGTGCTCGTCTCGGCGGTCTCGGCCGTGCTCTTCTCGCTGACGACGGAGGTGCCGGGGCTGATCGTCGCCCGCTTCGTCAACGGCGTCAGCATCGGGATGCTCACCGCCACGGCGACCGCCCACCTCGGCGAGCTGCGCGCCCGCGCCCGGCCCGACGAGAACACGATGGTCGCCGCGTCGATCTCGGGCGCGGTGAACCTCGGCGGACTCTCGCTGGGCCCGCTGCTCGGAGGGGTCTTCGCCGAGTTCCTGCCCGATCCGCTCCTCCTGCCGCACCAGGTGTTCCTGGTCGCGCTGCTCGTGGCGGGCCTGGCGCTGCTCCTCGTGCCCGAGACGGTCGACGTGCCGGAGACGGCGCCCGCCTACCGGCCGCAGCGGCTCTCGGTGCCGGCGGACGCGCGCCGGGCGTTCCTGCTCGCGGCGTTCGGAGCGTTCTCGGCCTTCTCCGTCCTCGGCCTCTTCACCTCGCTCGCACCGACGTTCCTGGTGCAGACCTTCCAAGTGCGCGACCACCTGCTCGCCGGCGCGACGTCCTTCGCCGTGTTCGCCTCCGCGGCCCTCGGCCAGCTGCTGCTCGTGAAGGTGGGGACGCGCCTGCAGCTCTCGATCGCGGTGGCGGGCTGCGCGGTCGGGCTCGCGGCGGTCGCGGCCGGAGCGATCGCTCCGCAGCTGGGAGTGTTCCTCGCCGGCGCCGTCGTCTCGGGCTTCGGGGTGGGGCTGCTCTTCAAGGGCTCGATCGGCACGGCGGTCGCCCTCGCGGATCCCGCCCGCCGGGGCGAGACCCTGGCGGTGGTGTTCCTGGTCGCGTACACGGGGCTCGCGGTGCCCGCACTGGCAGCGGGAGCGGCGCTCGACCTCGTCACCGCGACGACGGTGCTGACGGTGTTCGCGGCGCTCGTGCTGGCGGCGACCGCGACGGCCGGCGTGCTGCTGCGCGCCCGCAGCGCGGCGGCCGGGCGATGAGCGGCGGAGCGGGGCGGCGCTGCGGCGTGCGGGCCGGCGGCCGTCCGGGTGCCGGCCGCGTGCACCCGGGACGGCCGCCCGCCGCGTCAGAAGTCCTCGCGCCGCTCCTGCTCGGCCTCGGCGGCCGGCTCGAGCGCGGCGAGATCCCCGAGCGCGAGGCGCAGCTGGCGCAGCAGCCACTCCTCGGTCAGCGCCCCCGCGTCGAGCGCGTCCAGCCGGCGGAGGCGCTCGGCGGCCGACCCGGTGAGGTCGGCGGGCGTCCCGGCGCTCATGCGCCGTACCCCGCTCCGCGGAGCAGGCGGCGCAGGTCGACGAGCTGCTGCTCGTCCACGTCCTTGTGGTGCGGCCGGTGGAGGGTCTCGGTCGTCGAGCCGACCGTCACCGAGAAGGCGCCGTCGTGCTTCTCGTGGACGGTGCCGACGGCCTCGAGCAGCGTCAGCACGTCCGCCCAGAGGACGTTGTGGCTCGGCGAGTCCTCGAGCAGCCGCTCGAGGGTGTCTCGCTGGTTCGAGTGGAGGTGGCGGGTGTCGATCATGAACGGCCCTTCGGTGTCTGCGCACGCGCCCCGGTGGCGGTGCTCGGCGTCGCGTCCGACGGTAGGCGCGCGGGTGGAGCCGGTGCGCGAGTCGGATGACTCGAAGAACGGACGCCGCGGGGCGGCCCCGCGAGAGGTACGGTCCCCGCGAGAGGTGCGGCCGTGAATCCGGAGCCGGGCGACCGCCTCGACGAGGAGGACTCTCCCCGCACGCCCGCGCTGCCCGAGGCCGCCGTCTCCGCCGCGTCGCTCCCGGACCGGCCGGCCGCGTTCCTCAACGCCCTGCTGACCGAGCACTTCGTGCTGGAGTCGGCGCGCGGGATCACCGTGACGGAGTCGAGCAGCCGCGCCTCGCTCTACCTGACGATGCTCTCCAGCTCGCTCGTGGCCTTCGGCTTCCTCGCCCCGACCCGATACGCGATGGGGTTCCTCGCGGTGATCATCCCGGTCGTCGTGCTGCTGGGGGTGTTCACCTACGAGCGGCTGGTGCAGACCTCGATGGAGGACATCGCCGCGCTGACGGCCATCCAGCGCATCCGTCGCTACTACGGGACCCTGCTGCCGGGCGCGGGCGCCTACTTCGCGGTGCCGCGCGACTGGCAGTACCTCCTCGCCGAGCGGGCCGAGCGCGGCTGAGCGGCGCGCCTCCGCGAGAGCGCAGGACTTTCGCGAGAGTCCAGGAGT
>NZ_PSVX01000104.1:0-6197 GCF_002932695.1 Rathayibacter sp. AY1D2
CCGGAGTCGGGGCGCCGCGCGATCGGCGCCGCCGCCTCGATCGGCTTCGACCTGATCGAGATCCCGGCTCCCGACGACCCCGACGCCTCCGCGTGGACCGCCGACCTGCTCGACGAGCACAGGATCGACGCGGTCGTCTCGCTCGCGCTGGACGCCGACTCCGACATCACCGACCAGGCCACGGCCGGCCGCGGCGAGGAGCGGCTCCTGGCGGCCGTGCGGTTCGCCGAGGCGATCGGCGCGCGGTACGTCGGCGGAGTCACCTACTCGGCCATGCGCAAGTACGAGCACGCGGCCGACGCGGCTGCCCGCTCGCGCTCGCTCGACGTGCTGCGGAGGGTCGCCGCGGCCGCCGCTCCCGCCGACGTCGTCGTCGGAGCGGAGTACGTGAACCGCTACGAGAGCAACCTGCTGAACACGGCCGCCCAGACCGCAGGGTTCCTCCGCGAGCTCGACGCGCCGAACGTGCTCCTGCACCTCGACACCTTCCACGCCCACCTCGAGGAGGTCGACCTCGCGAGCGCCGTCCGCGACGCCGGCGACCTGCTCGGCTACCTCCACGCTTCCGAGAACCACCGCGGAGAGCTGGGCACCGGGAGCACCGACTGGACCGGGCTCGCGGCGGCGCTCGCCGACTCCGGCTACCGCGGCCCGCTCACCCTCGAGAGCTTCTCGCCCGCCGTCCAGCCCCCGGCCTCGGCCGAGGGCATGGGCCTCTGGCGCGAGCTCTGGCACGACCCCGTCGCCCTCGCGACCTCCGGTCACGCGTTCCTCGCGGACCTGCTCGACACCGACCCCGCGGCCCGACGCCGCCCCTGAACCTCTCGAACCAAGGAGCACCACCATGACCACGAACCCTCTCGGAGTGCACGCCCTCGTCTTCGCCGGCGGCACCACCCCCGACGAAGTGACCGCGACGATCGAGCAGACCAAGGCGGCCGGATTCGACCTGCTGGAGCTCTCGCTGCACGACGTGCAGAACCTCGACACCGCCTCCGCCCGCGCCGCCCTCGAGGCGAACGACCTCGGCATCGTATGCTCCCGCGGCCTCGCCTTCTCGGCCGACGTCTCCAGCGACGACCCGGAGGTGGTGGCCCGCGGCGCGAAGCTGCTCGCCGACTCCCTCGAGACCACCCACGCGCTCGGCGGCACCCACTTCACCGGCGCCCTCTACAGCGCGCTCGGGAAGTACAGCGCGCCCCTCTCGGCCGCGGGCCGCGCGAACGTCGTCTCGGTGCTGACCGACCTCGCCGCCGAGGCCTCGACGAAGGGCATGACCCTCGGCCTCGAGATCTGCAACCGCTACGAGACCAACGTCATCAACACCGCCGCGGACGCCCTGCGCCTCGCCGACGACATCGGCGCCGACAACGTCCTGATCCACCTGGACACGTACCACATGAACATCGAGGAGGACGACTTCTTCCGCCCGGTGCTGCTGGTCGGGGATCGTCTCGGGTATGTCCACATCGGCGAGAACCACCGCGGCTACCTCGGCAGCGGCCACCTCGACTTCACGACGTTCTTCCACGCCCTCGCCGCGATCGACTACCGCGGACCCATCACCTTCGAGTCGTTCTCGTCGGCCGTCGTCTCGCCGACCCTCTCGAACGACCTAGCCGTGTGGCGGAACCTCTGGAACGACGGCCCCGCGCTCGCCCGCCACGCCCACGGCTTCCTGGTGAACGCGCTGGAGAGCAGCCGTGGCGAGGCCTGAGACCGAGGTCGCGCCCGACGCGGTGCGGCCCGGCCTCGACGAGCTGGCCGGGCGCGCGCTCGCGCTGACCTCGCCGGGCCGCCGCGCGATCGTCGCGATCGCCGGCAGCCCCGGGGCCGGCAAGACCACGCTCGCCCGGGCCGTGGTCGCCCGCGCGAACGAGCTCGCGGGGGAGGGGACCGCCGCCTTCGTGCCGATGGACGGCTTCCACCTCGCCAACGCCACGCTCGACGAGCTCGGCCGCCACGACCGCAAGGGCGCCCTCGACACGTTCGACGGCTGGGGCTTCCTCGCCCTGGTGCGGAGGCTGCGCGCCGAGACCGACCACGTCGTCTACGCGCCCACCTTCGAGCGCACCGTCGACGAGGGAGTGGCCGGCGCGCTGGCCGTGCACCCCTCCGCGTCGCTCGTCGTGCTGGAGGGCAACTACCTCCTCGTCGACGAGGGCCCGTGGGCGCTGCTGCGCGCCGAGTTCGACGAGGCCTGGTTCTGCGCGACTCCTGAGACCGAGCGCTTCGAGCGCCTGGTCGACCGCCACGTCTCCTTCGGCCGCGCCCCCGAGGCGGCCTCCGCCTGGGCCTCCGAGGTCGACGGGCGGAACGCGCTGCTGATCGAGGCCACTCGCGACCGCGCCGACCTGATCGTGTCGGGGACGGCGGCGGGGGTGGTCTGACGCCCGATGTGGCGGAGGAGCGGTCCGCTTCGGGGCGCGACGTGGGCTCTCGGGCGTGTCCGGCCGGTCGATCGGGCGGACGACGGAGGGCCCGTCGCCCGGCGGATGCGGTCTCGACGGGTCGGGTGCCAGGCTCGAGGGATGGACGACTCGACACGGAACTCCTCGGAAATGCCCTCTCCCAGCACCCCGCCGGCCGTTGCGCCCCCCGGAGCCGGGCAGCCGCCCCTCCCCGTCGCTCTCCTCCTCCTGCTGCGGCGGAGCGACGGGCGGCCCGCGGCTTCGTCGGGTGCCCTCGACACCGTCCTGGCCGCCTCCGTCCTCGCGGAGCTCTCCCTCCGGCGGCGCGTCGAGGTGGACGCCGGAGCCGTCGCCCTCGGGCCGGAGCGGTCGGCGCTCGGGGACGCCGTGCTCGACGGGGCACTCGGGTGGATCGCAGCGGAGCGAGCACCGCGCAGCGTCTCCTGGTGGATCGCCCGCCTCACTCGGAGGGAGCTGCATGCCGCCCTCCTCGAGCGGGTCGCCGCCGTGGAGCCGGCGGAGGACGAGCGGCTGCGGATCCGGGTCGCCGAGGTCCTCGCGGCTCGGACGGCGCCCCTGCCGTCGGACGCGGCGCTCATCGGCCTGCTCGACGCGGCCGGAGCGCTCTCGCCGAGGCCCGGCATCCCGGACCGGCAGGCGATCCGGTCGCTCGCGGCGCAGCACTGGGCAGGGCCGGCGGCCGCCGCCGTCCTCGCGGGAACCGCCGCGAGCGTCACGGGAGCCGCGGTGATCGCGGCGGCGACGACGGTCACGATCACGGGCATGTGATCCGATGCGTGTGACTCGCTGAAGCCGCGCGCCCCTACTCCGCCGGGTAGTCGGGCGCGACGAAGACGCAGAACGGGTGGCCGGCCGGATCGGCGAGGACGTGGAGCGCCTCCTCCGGGTCGTCGCTCCTGTCCTCGATCAGCTCGGCGCCGAGGGCGAGCGCCCGGGTCTTCTGCCGGTCGAGCTCGTCGGCGTCCGCGACCATGAAGTCGAGGTGCAGCTGCTGCGGGACGGGCCCCTCCGGCCAGGTCGCGCGCGGCAGGGCGGCCACCCGCTGGAATGTGAGCTTCGCGCCGTCGGCGGTGACGATCGCGACCCACTCCGCCTCGTCGTCCGAGCCGTCCGCGGGCGGCTCGTCGCCGGGGCGGTACTCGCCGCCGAGCAGGGCGAGGTAGAAGGCGGAGAGGGCGCGGGCGTCCTCCGTGTCGAGGACGACCTGGCGCAGGCGCATGCGGGCAGGGTACCGCCGGACGGCACCTGAGAGGGATGACGTGCTGTGCGGGACGGCTGCGGCGGGCCGGGCGTCGTGGGTCGCGGCCCGACGTCGGCTGAGAAGGGGGGTCCCTGCCCCGACACGGCAGGCCGCGTCTCAGCGGAGGTTGTCCAGCTCTCTCGCTCCCGACCGCGCAGCCCTGCCACTCCGCGCCCGCTTCCTCAACCCCTCCCGGCTCCCGGCCTCGCGCCAGGGCCCGGCGCGTACTGTGGCCGCTGACTCACGACGGCTACGAGGGAGACACCATGACGGAGCAGATCGGAATCCCCGAGGCCGCGGCGCTGGGGAGCGAGCAGCGGAGCATCGCGATCCTCGGAGCGGGCGGCGACCTCACCGAGCGGCTGCTGCTGCCGGGCCTGGGCCGGGTGGCCGAGCTCGCGCGCGACCTCGAGCTCACGCTGATCGGCGCGGCGCGCACGCCGCAGACCGACGAGGAGTGGCAGGGCCTCGTCCGCCGCAGCCTCGAGGCGGCCGGAGTCGCCCCGCACACGGTCGAGGCGCTCGCGTCGCGCGCGCGCTTCGTCGCCACCGACGCCTCCGACCCGGAGCAGCTGAAGGCCCTCCTCGACGCCTGCCCGTCGACTCCGGTGCTCTACGTCGCCCTGCCGCCGGCGATGGGGCACAAGGTCGCGGCCTCGCTCGCCGAGCTCGACCTGCCCGAGGAGCTGGTCGTCGCCATCGAGAAGCCGTTCGGCGAGGACCTCGACGACGCGATCGCCCTCAACGCGGCGTTCGCGAAGGTCCTCCCCGAGAGCCGCCTCTGGCGCATCGACCACTTCCTCGGCAACGCGACCGTGCTGGGGATGCTGGGCCTGCGCTTCGGCAACAGCCTGCTCGAGGCGAGCTGGAGCGCCGAGTGGATCGAGAAGGTCGAGATCGTCTACGACGAGACGCTCGGCATCGAGGGCCGCGCGGCCTTCTACGAGAAGACCGGTGCGCTGCGCGACATGCTGCAGAGCCACCTCCTGATGGTGCTCGCGCTGACCACGATGGAGCGCCCCGACGAGGTCGCGCCCGACGAGGTCCACGCGCGCATGGCCGAGGTGCTCGGCGCCGTGCGGCTCTGGCGCGACGACCCCTCCTCCGCCCGCCGCGCCCGCTACACCGAGGGCCGCGTCGACGGCCGCTTCTTCCCCTCCTACGTCGACGAGCCCGACGTCGACCCCGAGACCGGCACCGAGACCCTCGCGCAGCTGCTGCTCCAGGTCGACACCCCGCGCTGGGCGGGCGTCCCCTTCGTCCTCCGCTCCGGCAAGGCGATCGGCGACCCTCGCCGGGAGGTGGCGATCCACTTCCGCGCCGCCACGCCCCCGCGCGGCCTGCAGGCGGCCGAGGGCGACGCCGGGACGGTCCTCCGGATCGGCCTCAAGGGCGGCGACGTCAGCCTCGACCTGGTCGTGAACAGCGCCGACGAGCTGACCGATCTCGAGCGCACCACCCTGACGGCGCAGCCCGGCGCGGCCACGCTCGACCCCTACGCGCAGGTCCTCGCCGGGATCCTGCAGGGCGACACCCTGCTCTCGGTCCCGGGCGACGTGGCCGAGCAGTGCTGGCGCATCATCACTCCGGTGCTCTCCGCCTGGGCCGCGGGCGACGCTCCACTGGACGAGTACGAGGCGGGGAGCGCGGGGCCCGAGGGCTGGTGAGCGCGCGGTGAGGCGGGCGGGCTGAGGCGTCGGCGCGTGGCGTGATGCGGGGTCGGGTCCGCCGACGCCGGTCGCGTCGCCTCCCGCCCGGCTCCGCTGCTGGCCGTCCCGCTGGTCGACCCGTCCCGCCGGTCGACCGGCCGGTCGGTCGACCTTGCCGCCCATTGACCCTCCCGCTCGTTGACCCTCCCGCCGGGGGAGACGGGATGCTGGAGGCATGTTGGGCATCGGGGAGTACGCAGGCATCACGGGTCTGAGCGTGAAGGCGCTCCGGCACTACGACGAGAAGGGCGTGCTGGTCCCGGCGGAGGTCGACGAGCGGTCGTCGTACCGCCGGTACGCCGACGCCCAGGTCCGGGCCGGAGTCGTGATCAGCGCCCTCCGGAGCGCGGGGGTGCCGCTGCCCGAGGTCGCAGCGGCGACTCGAGCCGGCACCGCGGCGGAGGCGCTGCAGGCGCACAGGGAGCGCGTGCTCGCGGAGCGGGAGCAGGAGGACCGGGCGTTCGGGGCCGCCGAGGTGACGCTGCGGGCGCTCGCCGTGCCGGTCGAGGTCGCCGAGCGGACGATGCCGGCGCAGCCGTACGTCGGCCAGGTCCTCACGATCGCCCTGGACGAGGCCGACGGGCCGGGCGACGACGAGGCGAACGAGATCTTCGGCGCGCTCGCCACCCGAGTGCACGCGGCAGGGCTCGGGCCGACGGGACGTTTCTGGACGGCGCTCCGGGCGGGCGAGCCGGGTTCGGCGGAGCTCGTCTGCTGCTGGCCGACGTCGGCGGAGGCGGAGGGCGACCTCGCCGATCTCGCCGCGATCCTCCCGGCGCGCACCGAGCTGGTCGCCACCTGGCGCCCCCGCGACGG
>NZ_PSVX01000105.1:0-6044 GCF_002932695.1 Rathayibacter sp. AY1D2
GGCTGCCTCGCCCTTCAACTTCATCAAGGTGCAGATGGTCTTCCTGGTGTTCCTGGCCGCGACCTCCGTCGTCGGCTTCCTCAAGGCGGAGTGGACCGCGGAGTACTCGGTGGCGCTCGCCTGGAACGTCCTGAACACCCTCACGCTCGGAGCGTTCGCGGTGATCGCGGCGCGCGAGCACGTCCTCCTGAAGCGCGCCGCCCGGGCCGAGGTGGTCGCTCCGAGCGGCCCCGCCGCCGCGGGACGCCACGGACTCGCCGTGGGTGCGGCATGACCGCGCTGCGCTGGCTCGGCTTCCTCGCTTCGTGCGCCCTCGCGCTCGGCGTCGCCGCCGCCGGCCTTGTCTACGCGAACAACTCGTCGCTCACCGTGCGGGCGGCGAGCGCTCAGCTCGTCACCGACGAGTACTCACTGGGGACGCCCTACGCGGGCACGATCCAGGACCTCACGATCTCCCGCGGCGACGCGGTGGAGAAGGGCGACGTGCTCTTCAGCCTGCAGAGCACCGTCCTCGAGTCCGACATGCAGACGAAGACGTTCACCAGCGCCGATGTTGGCTACCGGATCGAGGAGGGCGGCCTGATGGTCTTCACGGCGGCGCTGGACGGCGTGGTCACGTCGGTCGACGCCGAGATCGGCTCCTTCGTCGAGGAGGACCAGATGATCGCGGTCGTCGCGATCTCGGACTCGATCCACCTCGAGAGCGAGTTCGTGCTCGGCGCCCGGGACTACTCGCGGGTCCCCATCGGCGGCACCGTCGCCGTGGCGATGCCGGACGGGACGACCGTCGACGCCGAGATCTACGACGTCGAGGTGGAGCGGTTCCACGAGGGGCGGGCGACGACCGTCATCCGCGCGCGCACCGACGAGATCACGACGCAGGACTACACCGTGGTCGGAGCTCCCGTCGCGGCGGAGGTGCGGCTCCGCGACGACGGCGACGGCTTCGGCGGCTGGCTGGTCGCCCAGCTCGGCAGGCTCTTCACGCCCGGCGGGTTCGCGCGGTGAGGCGCGGGGCGGGGGCGGCCCTCGCTCTCGCCCTCGCACTCGCAGGCCTCACCGGATGCACGTCCGACGGCTCCGCGTCCGACTGGGCCGTGGCAGCGTCCGTGCACGCGCGGGAGCTGCCGCAGGTCCCCGGCCCCTACGCGGGGACGCCGCGGCTCGCCGAAGGGGTGCGGCCGCCGACGAACTCGTGGGTGTCCGGACCGGTGTTCGGGGAGGATCTCCCGCTCTACACGGGGATCCTCACCGTCACGCCGCGCGCCGACGGCTTCACCGTCGGCCTCCCGATCGTGGAGGCGGCTCCGCGGACCGTCTACGCCCTCGCCCGGGACGATCTCACCGTGACGGTCCCCTCGAGCGCGGTGGCGCTCTCCGCGTTCGACGACCTCGTCGCGCACTGGAGCCTCGCGGGTGCCGGTGAGCTCGTCGCAGCCGAGGGCTGGCCCTACGCCTCCTACCGGACCGAGAGCGCCCAGACGGTGCTGATCGGAGGCGCCACCGCTCCCGAGCGCGCGGCCGGCGGCCTGCTCCTGGTCACCGCGGGCGGACAGCGGTACGGGCTGGTGGCGCCCGCCGCCGCCCTCGATACGTTCCCCCGGATGACGCTGGACGGCACGCTGCTCCTCTTCGCGGTGCCTCCGGGAGCGAGCAGGGCGCGGATCGACGAGCTTCGGCGTCGTGCAGTGCCCCTCGAGGGCGCGAGCGTCTCCCACGACGTCACGGCGAGCACCACCACCACGACCTACGCGCTGCGGACCGAGGGCGGCGCCGAGACGTTCTTCGGCCTCGGGGCCGAGGGGGCGATCGGCTACGACACGCTCTACGGCCGGGTGGGGCTCCGTGCGGGAACGTCGTTCTCCCGCGCCGCCCCCACTATCGTCGAGTCGGGGGCGCTCGATCTCGGCTCCCTCACGGCCGAGGAGAAGACGACGCTCCGGACGCAGGTGCCACTCGACGCCGCGGCCACCCGCTTCGCCGCGCCCGACACCTACGGAGCCGGCAAGGAGCTCTACCGCGCCGCTGCTCTGCACCGTCTCGCCGTCGACCTCGGCCTGGAGGAGGTGGCGGCCGACCTGCACGACCGGATCGCCGCCGAGCTCGACCAGTGGCTCGACCCGCGCGGCTGCGCACCGGGTGCCGTGAAGTGCGTCGTCTACGACCCCGTGCTCGGAGGCGTCGTCGGCTCCGCGCCGTCGTTCGGGTCCGACGCGTTCAACGACCACCACTTCCACTACGGCTACCTGCTCTCCGCCGTCGGGATGCTGGCCGCCGAGGACCCGTCCCTCCTCGAGCGGTACCGGACCGTCGCGGACCTGCTCGCCCTGGATCTCGCCTCTCCCGTCGACACCGCCGAGTTCCCGCGGCTGCGCGTGTTCGACGCGTACCGCGGCCACTCCTGGGCCTCGGGGCTCGCGCCGGCCCGGGACGGCAACGACCAGGAGTCGGTGTCCGAGGCGGTCAACGCCTGGAACGGCCTCGCCCTCTGGGCCGCCGCCTCCGGGAACGCGCCGCTGCTCGAGGAGGCGCGCTGGCTGCTCTCCCTCGAGACGCAGGCGGCCGCAGACCTCTGGCTGAGCCCGGAGACGCCGGTCGGCTTCGAAGCGCCGTTCGTCGCGATCAACTGGGGCGGCAAGCGCGACTACGCCACCTTCTTCGACGCGACACCCTCGGCGCTGCTGGGGATCGAGCTGATCCCGATGCCGCCGTCGACCGCGTTCCTCCCCGACCCCTCGCGGGTCGACGAGCTCGTGGCCGGAGCCCCAGGCGCGCCGCTCGCCGACTACGTGCTGATGCTGCAGGCGACCAGCGACCCGGCCGCGGCTCTCGCGCGGGCGGAGCGCCTGCCGGACTCCTCGATCGACAGCGCCGACTCGCGCAGCTACCTGGTGGCGTGGATCCTCACCCGCTGATCCCGCACAGCCCGCTCAGCCCGCGTGCGCTCCGAGGAACGCGAGCGCCCGCGGCCAGGCGTCGGTCGCCGCCTCGGCCTGATAGGTCTGCTCGTTCGCGTCGTTGAAGAAGGCGTGGCCCGCTCCCGGGTAGACGACGACCTCGACGTCCTTGCCCTCGGTCGCCTCGCGGAGGCGCGGCACCTGCTCGACGAGGGGAGCGTCCTGATCGCCCAGGAACGCCAGCACCGGCACCTGCAGCGCGCCGAGCTCCTCGGCGGACGCAATGACGTGCCCGTAGAACGGCACGGCCGCCGCCAGCCGCGGCTCGGCCAGCGCGAGCGCCCACGAGAAGGTGCCGCCGTAGCAGAACCCGGTGACGGAGACGCTGGTCGCGCCCTCCTGGCGCAGGAGCCGCTCGACGAGGGCGCGGAGGATCGCGACGGTGCGCGTCGCGTGCTCCGGAGTGAAGACGGGGGCGAAGAATGTGCGCAGCTCGACCTGGCGCGGCAGGCGCCGCACCGGGTGGTCGTAGTCGGCGCGCTGCTCCTCGTCGAGCTGCTCGAGCAGGCCGCTGTCGGCCAGGAGCTCGGGGGCGACGACGCTGTAGCCCTCGGCCGCGTAGCGGTCGGCGACCGAGCGGATGTGCCCGTCGACCCCCCAGACCTCGTGGATCAGGATCAGCGCGCGGCCGCCCTCACCGCTGCGGTACACCGGTACGTCGTGCTCGGCCAGGGTCCAGGTCTCATCGCTCGTGGGCATGCTCGCACCCTAGCCCCGGACCCCGGGAACACGCGTCGTCAGAAGTCGTACTCGCAGTTGCGGAGGTTCGCCACGTCCTCGGTGAGCGTCGGCTCCCCGCCGAGCAGGAACGCGTAGTTCTTCGAGTTGGAGGCCAGGAAGCGCAGCGTCGAGTCGTGCACGCAGTCGCGCTCGGTCAGCAGCACGGACGAGCCCAGGGCCGCCGCCGTCGTCGCTCCCGAGAGGGCGTCGGCGAAGGAGGACCCCGCGGCGAGGAAGACGCTGTCCTGCAGCAGCGACTGGGGGTAGGCGCTGTTCAGCTCGACGCTGGTCTCGTAGCGGTCGCGGCCGGCGATCCTCGAGACCGAGGGGGCGAGGCCGCGACGCGCGAAGTCCGCCACGTACGCGTCCCGGATCGAGGGGTCGCCGCCGAGGAACTCCACGTGCTCCGGCGCCAGGTCGCGCACCGCGGTCGCGGTCGCGGAGTCGGCGCCCGAGGTCGCACCGTCGACCAGCAGCACGGGCTGCGCACGCCAGCCGGCGATGGGCGCGGCCGACAGGGCGTCAGGGAAGTTCGTGCCGGTCGCGACGAACATGTTCGAGTAGGGGCCGGTGCCGAAGGCGTCCGCGACGATCCGGCGGGAGGTGTCGTAGCGGTCCGTCCCGCCGATGCGCTCGGTGCCGCCGACGATCGAGCGGATCGCGGAGAGGACCCCGGGGCTCACGCTCAGCTCGCTGCCGACGACCACGACCCGCTCCGGGCGGAGGCGGCGGATCTCGTCGGAGACGACCCGAGGCAGGCGGTCGGGATCGGTGAGCAGGATCGCGCCTCCGAGGGCGGCGGCGGCCGGGCCGGCGCTCAGCGCATCCGGCCAGTTCGCCCCGCTGGCCACGTAGAGCACCGGGATGCCCGGGGAGAAGTAGCCCGTCGCCTCCACCGAGGTCGCGTAGCGGTCCGATCCGGCGAGGCGGCCGGTGTACTGCTGGTAGTCGCTGCTCAGCGAGAGGTCGATCCCGGCGGCCGATCCGCCCACCGGGACGCGCACGTCGCCCGCGTCGCCCGAGCGGAGGACGTGGTCCCAGTAGCTGTCGTCGATCACGTCGTCGCGGCTCGACGCCCGGACGAGGTAGTCGCCGGGGACGACCTGCTGGAACGAGTACGGGTTGTCGCCGCCCGTGATCAGGTCGAGCTCGCCGGTGCGGAAGTAGCCGTCGGTTCCCGGGTCGCGGTACCAGATGTCGACGCGCTGGTCGCCCGCGACGCCGCTCAGGCGTCCCTCGAGCGAGCCCAGCCGTGCGGTGCGCAGCTGCACGCCGGCCGCCGGGGCCTGGAGCGGCTCGGCGCTGCGGGCGACGGCGCTGCCGCCGGACCAGAGGTCGGCGTACAGGTCGGCGTTGTCCTTGATCAGCAGGTAGTAGGTCTGCCCGGCGGTGAGCCCGTCGATGCTGAAGGTGAGGTCGCCGGCGACGGAGTGGTTCCCGAGGAGCCCCGCCTCGCTCGACCAGACCTCGACGTTCAGGAGGGCGCCGCGGGGAGTGGTGGTCGCGATCGAGCCGTCGGCCTCCTCGACCACGACACGGCCGCTGATCGACGCCGCAGCGCTCGCACGGGCGGCGCTCGGCGCCTCGTCCGGCACGGCGGGCAGGGGGGACTCGGCGCTGGGCTGCCAGAGCGGCTGCCCCTCGGGGAGCACGATCGAGCGGGGCGCGTCGGAGGCGGCGCCGAATGCGGCGACGGGGGCGGCCGACGGCGCGGCCGCCGATGCGGCGGAGGCGAGCGGGCCGGAGGTGATCGCCAGGGCGGCGACGAGGACCGCGGAGGCGGCGGACCTCAGAACGAGCGGGGACACGGCGGAGTGCCTGCTTCCAGGAGGAGGTCGCCCTGCGGCCGACCCGGCGGAGGGGATCGCGCTCATGCTAGCGGCGGCCCGCGCCCCGTCGTCCTCCCCGATCAGGGGTCAGGAGACAGGCGGCGCGACGAGGATGTCGTCCCACTCCAGAGCGCGCTCGAACCGGAAGCCGTGCCGCTCGTAGAGGCGGCGGGCGTCGCTGCGCTTCAGCACGTCGAGCCGGAAGGGCAGACCCGGCCGCGCCTCCTCCGCCATCACCCGACGCAGGACGGCGCCGCCGACTCCGCGTCCCTGTGCGTGCGGCGCCAGGTAGAAGTGCTCGATCCAGACCGCGTCCGGCTCGACCCGCGCGGCGATGCTCCCGGCGAAGGCGCCGTCGAGCTCGATCACGCGGGTGAGCTCGGGCCGGTAGCCGTCGAGGAAGCGGTGCCGCACGCGGTGCTCGTCGTAGCGGTCGAGCGTCTCGAGCGACGGGCGCATGACGACCGCGCGCAGCTCGGCGATCGCCGCGGCGTCCTCCGCGGTGGCGGGGCGGAGCGACCAGTCGGCGTCGTCGGCC
>NZ_PSVX01000106.1:0-5907 GCF_002932695.1 Rathayibacter sp. AY1D2
CGAGCCTCTCGGGGCAGATCGCCCGCGCCGACCGGCTCGCCGTCCGCGACTGGCCCGCCGGCTTCCTCTGGGGATCCGCGACCGCCGCCGCCCAGATCGAGGGCGCCGGCCACGAGGGCGGCAAGGAGGACAGCATCTGGGACGCGTTCTCCCGCGTACCCGGAGCGGTCGCGAAGGGCGACACCCCCGAGGTCGCGGTGGACCACTACCACCGGATGCCCGCGGACGTGCGGCTGATGAAGGAGCTGGGGCTCGGCTCCTACCGCTTCTCGGTCAGCTGGGCGCGCGTGAAGCCGGGCGACCGCGCCGTGAACCCCGAGGGCCTCGACTTCTACTCCCGCCTGGTCGACGAGCTGCTCGGCGCCGGCGTGCTGCCGTGGCTGACCCTCTACCACTGGGACCTCCCGCAGGCCGTCGAGGAGACCGGCGGCTGGGCGAACCGCGACACCGCCGAGCGCTTCCGGGACTACGCCGAGGCCGTCTACGAGAGCCTCGGCGACCGGGTGCAGCACTGGACGACGTTCAACGAGCCGTTCTGCTCGACCCTGCTCTCCTACGGGGCGGGCGTGCACGCCCCCGGCGTGATCTCGCAGCAGAAGGCCCTCGCCGCCGTGCACCACACGCACCTCGCCCACGGGCTGGCCGTCTCGACGCTCCGGCAGCTCGGAGCGCAGAACCTGGGCATCACGCTCAACCTCTCGAACGCCGTCCCCGACGACCCCGAGGACGAGGCCGACCTCGACGCCGCACGCCGCTTCGACGCCCTCCAGAACCGGATCTTCCTCGACCCGCTGCTGCGCGGCGAGTACCCCGAGGACCTGCTCGAGGACGTCGCCGGGCTCGGGCTCGACGAGCTGATCGTCGACGGCGACCTCGATCTCATCTCGCTCCCGCTCGACTTCCTCGGCGTGAACCACTACCACGACGACAACGTCTCTGCGCATCCGCTGCCGGCCGGAGCCGACGACTTCGCCCAGGCGACCGACCGCGAGGTCGGCTCCCCCTGGGTCGGCTCCGAGTTCATCACCTTCCCGTCGCGCGGGCTGCCGCGCACCGCGATGGACTGGGAGGTGAACCCCGACGGGCTGCGCTACCTGCTGACCCGCCTGGGCCTGGAGTACGAGAACCTCCCTCCGCTCTACGTGACCGAGAACGGCGCCGCCTACGACGACGTCGTCGAGGACGGCCGCGTGCACGACGCGGACCGCACGCAGTACGTGCTCGACCACGTCGAGAAGGTCGCCGACGCGATCGACCAGGGCGCCGACGTCCGCGGCTACTTCGTCTGGTCCCTCCTCGACAACTACGAGTGGGCCTGGGGCTACGAGAAGCGCTTCGGCGTCGTGCGCGTCGACTACGACACGCAGGAGCGGATCGTGAAGGACTCGGGCCTGGTCTACTCCCGACTGCTCGGCGGCAGCGCCGCGGCGATCCTGGACTGACCCGTGAGCGAGCCGACGGGCGTCCGCGGCGGGGGCCGCTCCCCCACCCTCGAGATGGTCGCGGCGCGGGCCGGAGTCTCGCGCGCGACGGTCTCGCGGGTGGTCAACGGCGCCCCGCAGGTGGCGGCCGAGATCGTGGCCGCCGTCGAGAAGGCGATCGGCGAGCTCGACTACGTGCCCAATCACGCGGCGCGGATGCTCGCCTCGCGGCGCACGCAGTCGATCGCGCTGATCGTGCCGGAGTCGACCGCGCGCGTCTTCGCGGACCCGTTCTTCGCCTCGATCGTGCAGGGCGCCGCGATGCGCCTGGCCGACACGGACTACACGCTCTCGATGCTGATCGCGTCCGAGACGGACGGCGAGAAGACGCGGCGGTACCTGCTCGGCGGCAATGTCGACGGCGCGCTCGTGGTCTCGCACCACTCCGGCGACCACTCCTACGCGGCGCTCTCGGGCACGCTGCCGATCGTCTTCGGCGGCCGGCCGCTCTCGCCGGACGAGCGCGGCTCCTACTTCGTCGACGTGGACAACACGGAGGGGGCGGCCGTCGCCACCGCGCACCTGATCGAGCGCGGCCGGCGCCGGATCGCCACCATCGCGGGCCCCGCCGACATGCCGCCGGGCGTCGACCGCCTGATCGGCTGGCGCGGAGCACTCACCGACGCCGGCCTCGCCGACGACCTCGTCGAGTGGGGAGACTTCTCGCCGGCTAGCGGCACCGAGGCGATGCGCCGCCTCCTCGCCCGCGACCCCGACCTGGACGGCGTCTTCGCCGCGAACGACCAGATGGCGGTCGGCGCCTACGCCGCCCTCCGCGAGGCCGGCCGCCGGATCCCCGAGGACGTGTCCGTCGTGGGCTTCGACGACGATCTCTTCGCGCGGAACGCCGTCCCCGCGCTGACCACCGTTCGCCAGCTCCCCGACGAGCTCGGCGCCCGCATGGTGGAGCTGCTGACCGCCCGCATCGAGGGGCTCCCCGTGGAGCACCGCACGCTGATGCCGACGTCGCTGGTCGTCCGCGCCAGCAGCTGACCCCGGCCCGCGACTGTCCAGGAGTCGTCGCAGTCGACGCCGAGTGCGACGACTTCTGCGTAGTCGGAGGGCTCTGCGTGCTCGATCAGATGCGGACCGGCGGGCGGATCCGGACGGTGGGGCGGACGCGGGCGGCGGGGCGGGGATGGACGAGCGGGTCGATCCGTCGACGGGGTGCGTCACGGTCGCCAGCCGTGGGCCACGAGAGCGGCACGGAGCTCGGCGATCGTGCGCGCCCTGCCCCGAATCAGACCCTCCGCGCGGACGACCACGACGATCCAGCCCGCGAGGTGCAGGGCCAGGAGCCGTTCACGATCGCGTGAGAACTGCGCGTCGTCCGTCCGGTGCTGGCCGCCGTCGTACTCCGCCACCACCTTCCACCGTTCGAAGACCAGATCGCCGACCGCGAGCAGTCGGCCGCCGATCCTGATCTCGGCGTTCACGTCGGGCGCGGGCAGTCCCGCCTCCTCGACGAGAGCGCGGAGCCAGGTCTCCCTCCGCGAGGCGGCTCCGGTCGATGCCAGCCGCAGAGCCTCAGCCAGGCCGCGTCGGCCCCGGCCCCGATGGGAGGCCAGGCGGTCCTGCAGCTCGTGAAGCCGGACAGGGGGACGCGGATCGTCCCGGCGCGGGTAGCGCGGCTCGAACAGGAGGTGGTCCGTCGCCGCGAGGAGATCGCGGGCGGACAGCAGTGGCGCGAGCGCGATCCACGTCGACACCGCTCCTGTCACCGGCAGGCCGTGCCGCTCGACCCTGTCCGTCTCCGTGAGGGTGTGGCCGATCACACCCCGGGTCCTGGGGGGCCGGTGCGGCGTCGTCGCCGCCACGT
Source organism: Rathayibacter sp. AY1D2 (assembly GCF_002932695.1). NCBI lineage: Bacteria > Bacillati > Actinomycetota > Actinomycetes > Micrococcales > Microbacteriaceae > Rathayibacter > Rathayibacter sp. AY1D2. Next base: position 3,301 of record NZ_PSVX01000106.1, read on the forward strand.
GGATCGGATCGTCCTCGCCGGGTCGCGCCGGGAGCGGCACTCCCCAGGCTTCGGCCGCGGTCAGGTGGGAGAAGAGCTGCCAGGGCCGCAGCCGCGGCAGATAGGCGGCGGCTCGTTCCAGGTGCGTGACGGGCGCCACCCGGGTGCGCACTCCGTGGAAGGGGCTGGCCAGGGCGGGAGTGCGCAGCCGGGCGTCCGTCATCCCGGCGCGGAGTGCCGCTCGCCGGGTGAAGGCTCCGAGGTCGGTACTGGACATGCCGCGATTCTGGCGGTCCGTGATCCTCGTCCGACTCCCGCGATCCGCATTCTGTGGACGAACCCCTGATCCCGTATCTGGGGAGGCGTGCCTCCCACCACGACTGTCCAGGAGTTGTCGCAGTCGGCGTCGAGTGCGACAACTCCTGGACAGTCGGAGCGATCGATGTCGAGTGCGACACCTTCTGGACAGTGGGAGCGACCGAACTCGACTGCGACGACTCCTGGACAGTGGGAGCCGGCCGGTGCGCAGGAGTCGCGGGGGTGGCGAGCGAGGACGGCGACGTCTGAGGAGTCGCGAGGGCCCGCGTCAGAGGAAGAGCGGCGCCGGGTCGAGGGCGGCGAAGCGGCGGCGCATGACGGCGACCGCGTCGGCGTGCTCGTCGACGAGGACGAAGCGGCGGCCGAGAGCGTGCGCGACGGCGCCGGTCGTGCCGGAGCCGGCGAAGAAGTCGAGGACGGCGTCGCCCTCGCGGCTGGACGCCTGCACGATGCGGCGGAGGATCCCCTCCGGCTTCTGCGTCGGGTACCCGGTCTTCTCGCGGCCGGTCGGCGAGACGATCGTGTGCCACCACACGTCGGTCGGCCGCTTGCCGCGCTCGGCCTTCTCGGGGGTCACCAGGCCCGGGGCCATGTACGGCTCGCGGTCCACGGCGGCGGAGTCGAAGTGGTAGCCGCGCGGGTCCTTCACGTAGACGAGGATCGTGTCGTGCTTGGTCGGCCAGCGGCGCGTGGCCTTCGCTCCGTAGTCGTAGGCCCAGATGATCTCGTTGAGGAAGCACTCGCGGCCGAAGAGCGCGTCGAGCAGCACCTTCGCGTAGTGCGCCTCGCGGTAGTCGAGGTGGAGGTAGAGGGTGCCGTCGTCGGCGAGCAGCCGCCACGCCTCGGCCAGCCGCGGCTCGAGGAACGACCAGTAGTCGTCGAAGCGGTCGTCGTAGCGGAGCAGGTCGCCGCGGATCCGCTCGTAGCTGCGCCCCTTGAAGCCGGCGATCGTGCCGGTGGTGGAGCGCACCGAGGTGGTCGAGGTGCGCACCTGCGCCCGGCCCGTGTTGAACGGCGGGTCGAGGTAGACGACGGTGAAGGCCCCGTCGGCCAGCTGCGGCAGGACCTCGAGGTTGTCGGCGTGGAACACCGCGCTCCGCGACTCCGGGACGCCGTCCGCGATCTGGATCGTCCTGGGCACCCGGCAATTGTGCCAGTGCGCGCGAGCCCGGCGACACGCTCCGCGCCTCGCGCCCGCGCTCGACGGATGCCGGGGAGGCTCCGGCGTAGAGTGGCGCGATGATCTCCGAGGTGCGCCACGACGAGGACTCGTCCCGCTACACGCTCTGGCTCGACGGCGAGACCGTCGGAGTCGCGGACTACGCCGTCCGCGGCCGCGACGTGGTCTTCCTCCACACCGAGATCGCGCCCGAGCACCGCCACGAGGGCCTCGGCGAGACCCTCGTCGAGGCGGCCCTCGACGACGCGCACGAGCGCTTCGGCGGGCGCATCGTCCCGGCCTGCCCGTTCGTCGCCGAGTTCATCGCCGAGCACCCGGACTACCAGGAGCTCCTCGCGAGCTGAGGGGCGCCCGCCGGACCGGTCCGCCGCGTTCCGCTCCGGGTCCACGCGCCGGCGACCGCCGCCCCGGGCCCGCCGGTCAGGGGACGCGCCGCAGCCACTCCGGAGTCGAGTACTTCGTCCGCACCAGCTCCTCCGCCGCCGCGTACTCCTCCTCGGTCAGCGTTCCCGCCTCGCCGCCGTGCAGCTGCACGAAGGTCGCCTTCATCCGCTCGATGATCTCGGCGCGGCTGAGCCCGGTCTGGCTGCGCAGCGGGTCGACGCGCTTCACGGCGGAGGCGATGCCCTTGTCCGAGAGCTTCTCGCGGCCGATCCGCAGCACCTGCACCATCTTCTCGGCGTCGATGTCGTAGCTCATGGTCACGTGATGGAGGACGGCGCCGGAGCCCAGGCGCTTCTGCGCGGCGCCGCCGATCTTGCCCGAGGGCGAGGTGATGTCGTTGAGCGGCTGGTAGACCGCGTCGATCCCGAGCGACTGCAGCGCGCTGACGGCCCACTCGTCGAGGAAGGCGTAGGAGTCGGCGAAGGTCAGCCCCTGGACGAGGTCGCCGGGGACGTAGAGCGAGTACGTGACGACGCTGCCCGCCTCCATGAACATCGCGCCGCCGCCCGAGATGCGGCGGACCACGTCGACGCCGTACTTCGCCGCGTTGTCGAGGTCGACCTCGTTGCGGAGCGACTGGAAGCTGCCGATGACGACGGCGGGCTGGTCCCACTCCCAGATCCGCAGCGTCGGCTCCCGGCGGCCCTCGCCGACCGCGGCGGTCAGCACCTCGTCGAGCGCCAGGT
>NZ_PSVX01000107.1:0-5063 GCF_002932695.1 Rathayibacter sp. AY1D2
CACGTAGACCGCCGCCGTCGCCGCTCCGCCTCCCCGCGGAGGATCCTCTCCGTTCTGAGGCTCCACCTCGCCCACCCCGGGACGGTCCTCGGCTGGCCGCTGCTCGTCCTGCTCGCCGTCCTCGCCGGCAACCTCGTGATCTGGTGGCTCGTCCTCCGCGGGATCGGGGCCGAGCGGGGCGGCGGTGACTCCGGCATCCTCCTCGTGGGGCCGGGGATGCTGATCGTCGTCTTCCTCTTCATCGGCTCCATCCAGGCCACGACCGCCACCTTCGGGCTGGCGCTGAGCTACGGAGCGACCCGGCGCGACCACGTCCTCGGCAGCGCCCTCGCCTTCGCGGCACTGTCCGTGCTCTGGTCCGCGATCGTCGTGGCCCTCGGGGCGATCGAGGAGGCGACCGGGGGCTGGTGGCTGGGCGGCGCGCTCTTCCTCGCCTCTCCCCTCGACGGCCCGTGGCTCGAGCGCTTCGTCGTCCTGCTCTGCTCGCTCCTCGCCGCCTTCGCCCTCGGCGGAGCAGCGGGCGCGGTCTTCCTCCGCTGGCGGGAGCGCGGAGTGACGGCCTTCCTCCTCGCCCTCGGAGCGGTGGCACTCGCGGTGGTCGTCGTCGTCGCTCTCGCCGGGGGCCGGCCGGTCGTGGCGGACGTCCTCGAGAGCGCGGGGACCGCCGGAGCCGCCGCTCTGCTCCTCGTCCCCGCCGCGCTCCTGACGGTGGTGGGCTCGCTGGTCCTCCGCCGGGCGACGCCGCGCGGCTGACCCCCTCCGGAGCCGGGCCTGCAAGGCCCTTCCGCCCCGGGCGTCCGGATGCCAGCGTGGACACATGGCCGACTCCCCCGCTCCGTCTCTCCTGCCCGTCCCCGAGCACAGCTGGATCGCCCGACCCGCCGACGCCGAGCTGACCCAGGACACTCTCGACACGGTCGACGCCTGGTGGCGCGCCGCGAACTACCTCGCGGTCGGGCAGATCTACCTGCTCGCGAACCCGCTCCTGAAGACCCCGTTGAGCCGGGAGGACATCAAGCCCCGCCTGCTCGGCCACTGGGGCACCACCCCCGGCCTCAACCTGATCTACGCGCACCTGAACCGCGCGATCCGCGAGCGCCGCCAGCCGACCCTCTACATCACCGGTCCCGGCCACGGCGGACCGGGCATGGTCGCCAACGCCTACCTCGACGGCACCTACAGCGAGATCTACTCGCACATCGACGAGTCGGAGGAGGGGCTGCGCCGCCTCTTCCGCCAGTTCAGCTTCCCCGGGGGCATCCCCAGCCACGCCGCCCCCGAGACTCCGGGCAGCATCCACGAGGGCGGAGAGCTCGGGTACGCGCTGAGCCACGCGTACGGAGCGGCCTTCGACAACCCGGACCTCCTGGTCGCGGCGGTCGTCGGCGACGGCGAGGCCGAGACCGGCCCGCTCGCCACCAGCTGGCACTCCAACAAGTTCGTGAACCCGCTCACCGACGGGGTCGTCCTGCCGATCCTGCACCTCAACGGCTGGAAGATCGCGAACCCGACCGTCCTCGCCCGCATCCCGCAGGAGGAGCTCGACAGCCTCCTCCGGGGCTACGGCCACGAGCCGTACCTCGTCGAGGGCGGCTTCGACGGCGAGGACCCGATGCGCGTGCACGAGCGGTTCGCCGACGTCCTGGACACGGTGCTCGACCGCATCGCGGCGATCAAGGAGCGCGCCGCCGCCGGCGACCTCTCACGCCCGGCCTGGCCGATGATCGTGCTGAAGACCCCGAAGGGCTGGACCTGCCCGACCGAGATCGACGGCGTCCAGGTGGAGGGCACCTACCGCTCGCACCAGGTCCCGCTGCCCAACGCCCGCGACACCGAGGCGCACACTCGGCTCCTCGAGGACTGGCTCCGCTCCTACCGGCCCGAGGAGCTCTTCACCGAGGAGGGCGGCGTGGTCGACCGCGTCCGCTCGCTGGCCCCCGACGGCGAGCTGCGGATGAGCGCGACCCCGCACGCGAACGGCGGGCTGCTGCGGCAGACCCTCGACCTGCCCGACTTCCGCCGCTACGAGGTCGTCGTGGAGCAGCCGGGTGGCACCGTCGCGGAGGCGACGAAGGTGCTCGGCGAATGGCTCGCCGACGTCATCCGCGCCAACCCGACCAACTTCCGCCTCTTCGGACCGGACGAGGTCGCGAGCAACCGGCTGCAGTCCGTCTACGCCGCCACCGACAAGCAGTGGGACGCCGAGCTCAGCCCCCTCGACGACCACCTGGCTCGCGCTGGGCGGGTCATGGAGGTGCTCTCGGAGCACCAGTGCCAGGGCTGGCTGGAGGGCTACCTGCTCACCGGCCGCCACGGGCTCTTCACCTGCTATGAGGCGTTCATCCACATCATCGACTCGATGTTCAACCAGCACGCGAAGTGGCTGGACGGCACCCGCGACATCGAGTGGCGCCGCCCGATCGCGAGCCTCAACTACCTGCTCTCGAGCCACGTCTGGCGCCAGGACCACAACGGCTTCAGCCACCAGGACCCGGGCTTCATCGACCACGTCGTCAACAAGAAGCCCGAGGTCGTGCGCGTCTACCTGCCCTTCGACGCGAACACGCTCCTCTCGACCTACGACCACTGCCTCCGGAGCGTGGACTACGTCAACGTGGTCGTCGCCGGGAAGCAGCCCTCGCCCCAGTGGCTCACGATGGCGGAGGCGGTCGCCCACTGCACGCGCGGACTCGGCATCCTGGAGTGGGCGAGCAGCGAGCGACAGGGCGAGTCCCCGGACGTCGTGCTCGCCTGCGCGGGCGACGTGCCGACCCTCGAGACCCTCGCGGCGGTGAGCATCCTCCGCGAGAAGCTGCCGGACCTCGCGATCCGCACGGTCAACGTGGTCGATCTGATGCGCCTGATGTCGGAGTCGGAGCACCCGCACGGCCTCTCCGACCGCGAGTTCGATGCGGTCTTCACCCCCGACCGCCCGATCGTGTTCGCGTACCACGGCTATCCGTGGCTCATCCACCGACTGACCTACAAGCGGACCGGCCACGGCAACCTGCACGTGCGCGGGTACAAGGAGAACGGCACCACCACCACTCCGTTCGACATGGTGATGCTCAACGACCTCGACCGCTACTCGCTGGTGATCGACGTCATCGACCGGACCCCCGGCCTCGGCGCCCGCGCCGCCGGTCTCCGCCAGGAGATGCAGGACGCCCGCATCCGCGCCCGCGCCTACACCCGCGAGCACGGCGAGGACATCCCCGAGGTCGCGAACTGGACCTGGGCCGGCGAGCGCTCCGGCAACGCCAGCGCCAACACCGGCAACGACAACGAATGACGCGGCGCGAGGGACGGCCTCAGCGGCGTTGTCGTCAGGCGCGATACCGCCGGTATCGCTTCCTCCTCCGCCTTGCCGAGCCCGCCCCTCGCACCGCGTCCACTCGAACGGCGGAACGTCGTCATCGGATATCCGCGGGGGCGATGCCGACTCCGCAGCGTCAGGCTGCGGGAGCCAGGTAGTCGTCCCAATCGGGCTGCGTCCGCTCCGCGCCGCGCACGAGCCAGGAGCCGGCGCGCGGCATCCGGGGGACGGTGCGCAGACGCCATCCCATCTCGTGCGGGGTGCGGTCGCTCTTGACGTTGTTGCAGCGCTGGCAGCAGGCGACGAGGTTCTCCCACGTGTCCCGGCCCCCGCGCGACTTGGGCTGGATGTGGTCGATCGTCGCCGCGTGCTGACCGCAGTAGCCGCAGCGGTGGTTGTCCCGGCGGAGCACGCCCCGGCGCGATACCGGCACACTCCGGCCGCTCGGGATGCGCACGTACCGGGTCAGCACGATCACCGAGGGCCGCACGTGGTCGCCGTGCGCGCTGTGCACCGGATTGCCCTCGTCCGCGGCGATCACGGTCGCCTTCTCCGTCATCAGCAGGACCAGGGCCCGCTTGAACGACACCACCGCGAGCGGCTCGTAGCCGGCGTTGAGAACCAGAGTGCGCATCAGTGACCTCCGTGCTGTCGCACGCCGTCACGCGAAGGCGCCGCGACCACGAGCAAGGGCGCCGTCGTGATGACGGCGCCCTGCGAGGCCGCGGCGGAGTGCCGCGCGATGACGTGGAGTCGTATCCGCGTGTCGGAGGAGTGCACCGCCGCGGTGAGGACCCGCGCGCGTATCGAATCGGCCGGCCACACGCGCGAGCGCAGCCCCACGCTGTGGCGCCCGCTCCGCTCGGCCATCCCGGCACTCCGTCCCTCGACGAATCGATCCGCTCGCCACGCGAGCGGACTGGGGTTCAGGTTAACCCTTCACGCCCGGAACACCAGGGGTCGGTCCGGATTCGTCACGCGGCGTTCACACGGCGGGACGACGAGAGCCCGCCCCCTCCAGGAGGGGACGGGCTCTCGAGCGGATCGACCGGATCAGCCGTTGATGCGCACGATCCGGTAGTCGGAGGTCCACAGCGGCTGCACGCGGACGCTCGCGCCCTCGTAGGGTGCGTGCAGGATGTTGCCGTTGCCGGCGTAGAAGCCGTCGTGGCCGTCCATGATGACGAGGTCGCCGGGCTGCGCGTCGGCGAGCGAGACGGGGGTGCCCATGGCGCCCTGGCCCGCGGCCGAGTGCGGCATCGAGATGCCGTACTGCGCGAAGACGTACATCACGAAGCCGGAGCAGTCGAAGCCGCTCGGGTCGGCTCCACCGAAGACGTAGGGCACGCCCTGGTACTGCATCGCCGTGTCGAACACCGCCGAGAGGCTGTAGCTGGTGGTCGGGGCGGCGGCTGCGATCTCGCTGGCCGAGGCGCCGGAGTAGGAGTTGAACTCCTCGGCGGTCTCGGCGCGCGCCTCGGCGACGTCGCTCGTGTCGACGACGGGCTCGGCCACCACGGCGGGCTCGGGCTCCGGTGCGGGCGGCGGGGGCGCCGCCTCGGCCGAGAAGCCGTCGCGGGCGATCGCGGCCTGCACCACTCCGCCGTCGACGGCGACGGTCTGCGCGGAGCCCTGGCGGAGGAGGTCGGCTCGCGACGCCGCGAACAGCCCGTCGTCCTGGCTGCCCGGAGTGAAGGCGTAGGCGGGGAGCGCCATGGTCGCGACCAGCGCGCCGGCGAAGCCGACC
>NZ_PSVX01000108.1:0-4434 GCF_002932695.1 Rathayibacter sp. AY1D2
GTCATGATCGGCGCGATCACGTTGACGAGCTGCGCGAGGGAGGCGGAGGTGACCCGGTCGGAGTTCTTCAGCAGCGTGATCATCAAATTGCCGAGGACCTGGTTGACGGCCACCTCGTCGCCGACCTTGACCTTCCAGGCCACGATCTCGGCCTCGGTGAGGCCCTCGCCGACGTCGGGGAGGAGGAACTGCTCTGTCATCGGGGGGACTCCTGTGGGCTCGTGCGGGCGGATGTCGCGCGCGTCAGTACGCGAGCGAGCGGTCGACGGCCTCGAGCACGCGGTCGACGTCGGGGAGGAAGAGCTTCTCGACCTTGGCGGGCGGGAAGGGGGTGTCGAAGCCGGCGACCCGGAGGACCGGCGCCTCCAGCGAGAAGAAGGCGCGCTCGGTGACGGTCGCCGCGATCTCGGAGCCGAGGCTCACGTTCGCGGACGCCTCCTGCGCGACGACGAGCCGACCGGTCCTGCGGACCGACGCGAGCAGCGGCTCCCAGTCGATCGGGGAGAGCGAGCGCAGGTCGACGACCTCGACGCTCGTGCCCTCCTCGCCCGCGAGCTCGGCGGCCTGGAGGAGGACGGCGACCATCGGGCCCCAGCCGACCAGCGTGACCTCGGTGCCCTGGCGGACGACGCGGCTGGCGTGCAGCGGCGCGGCGGACCCGCTGAGGTCGACGTCGCCCTTGGGCCAGTAGCGGCTCTTGGGCTCGAAGAACATGACGGGGTCGTCCGAGGCGATGGCCTCCTGGATCATCCAGTAGGCGTCGTTGGGAGTCGACGGGCTGACCGCGCGCAGGCCCGCGGTGTGCGCGAAGTACGCCTCGTTGCTCTCCTGGTGGTGCTCGACCGCTCCGATGTGCCCGCCGTAGGGCACGCGGATGACGACGGGCATGGTGATCGCGCCCTCGTGGCGATTGGTCATCTTGGCCAGCTGCGAGGTGATCTGGTCGAAGGCCGGGTAGATGAACCCGTCGAACTGGATCTCGCAGACCGGGCGGAAGCCGCGCATCGCGAGCCCGATCGCGGTGCCGACGATGCCGGACTCGGCGAGCGGCGTGTCGAGCACGCGCTTCGCCCCGAACTCGGCGTGCAGGCCCTCGGTGATGCGGAAGACGCCGCCCAGGGGGCCGATGTCCTCGCCCATCAGGAGGACGCGGTCGTCCTGCGTCATCGCGCGGCGGAGGCCGGCGTTGAGCGCCTTGGCCATGGACATGGACTCGAGCTGCGACCCGGTGAGGGGCGGCTGCGCGGCCGTCGTGCTGGTGTCGATCGTCATCACTCGCCTCCGAACGATTCTTCGTAGCGCTGCAGCCACGCCTTCTGCTCCTCGACGAGCACGTGCGGCTCCGAGTAGACGTGGTCGAACATGACGCCCGTGGGCGGGACCTCGAGGGCGAGGAGGCGGCGGCGGATGTCGGACGCGAAGTCCTTCGCCTCCTCGTCGACCTCGTCGAAGAAGGACTGCTCCACGCCCTCGCTCCGCAGGAACGCGGCGAAGCGGGTGATCGGGTCCTTCGCGACCCACGAGGCGAGCTCGTCGTCGGTGCGGTACTTCGTCGGGTCGTCGCTCGAGGTGTGCGCGCCGATCCGGTAGGTCAGCGCCTCGATGAACTGGGGACCGCCGCCGGAGCGCGCGTCCTGCAGGTGCTTGGCGGTGACCGCGTAGCTCGCGAGCACGTCGTTGCCGTCGATCTGCACGCCGGGGATGCCGAAGCCGGAGGAGCGGAGGTAGAGGGGGCTGCGCGACTGCGTGGCCACGGGGACCGAGATCGCGTAGTGGTTGTTCTGGAGGAAGAAGACCTCGGGAGCCTGGTAGCTCGCGGCGAAGACCATCGCCTCGCTGACGTCGCCCTGGCTGGAGGCGCCGTCGCCGAAGTAGACGACGACGGCCGCGTCCTTCTCGGGGTCGCCCGTGCCGGTCGCTCCGTCGAGAGTGAGGCCCATCGCGTAGCCGGTCGCGTGCAGGGCCTGCGAGCCGAGCACGAGCGTGTAGAGGTGGAAGTTCCCGTTGGTCGGGTCGGTCGGGTCCCAGCCGCCGTGCGTCGTGCCGCGCAGGAGCGCGAGGACGCCGAGCAGGTCGATGCCGCGGATCTTGCCGACGACGTGCTCGCGGTAGGAGGGGAACACGTGGTCCTGCGGGCGCATCGCGAACGCGGAGCCGACCTGCGCCGCCTCCTGGCCGTGGCTCGGGACCCACAGTCCGAGCTGGCCCTGGCGCTGCAGGTTCGCGGCCTCGGTGTCGAAGCGGCGGACCACCGCCATCTCGCGGTAGAAGGAGCGGTGCTGCGCCTCGTCCACCCCGTCGAGGTAGGAGGCGTACTGCTCGGCCGCGGGGGTCGGCGAGAACCGCCCGTCCGCGGAGAGGAACTGGACAGTCGGCGACTCCGTGCTGGTGGCTACCACCCGACTAACCTATCCGTCTCGCGGGGTGGCCCTCGGGGAGGGAAGCCACAATCTCGGCCGCCGCGCTGAGGAGCTTGTCGACAGAGCGCGCCTCGCCGACGGAGACGCGGATCCCCTCCGGCGGGAACGCGCGAACCACGACTCCCGCGCGCTCGAAGACCTCGGCGGCCCGCGCCGTGTCCTCGCGGGTGTCGAACCAGAGGAAGTTCGCCTGCGACTCCGGGATCGTCCAGCCCTGGTCGAGCAGCGCCCGCCAGAGGTCGTCGCGGAGGCGGGTGATGCGGTGGACGCGCTCGAGGAGCTCCTCGCGGTGCTCGAGGGAGGCGACCGCCGCGGTCTCGGCGAACCGGGTGACCGAGAGCGGGATGGCGGTGGAGCGGGCGGCGTCGAGGATCCGCGCGTGGCCGATCGCGTAGCCGACGCGGAGGCCGGCGAGGCCGTACGCCTTGGAGAAGGTGCGGGCGATCACGAGGTTCGGGTAGCGGCCGAGCAGGCGGGTGCCGTCCACGGCCCGCTCGTCGTCGACGAACTCGGCGTACGCCTCGTCGAGGAGCACGAGGACGTCTCCCGGGACGCGCTCGAGGAGCGCCTCGACGTCGTCGGCGGTGGCGACGGTGCCGGTGGGGTTGTTGGGGCTGCAGACGATCAGCAGGCGGGTGCGCTCGGTGACGGCCTGAGCCATGGCGTCGAGGTCGTGGGTGTCGTCGGCGCGGAGCGGCACGCGCACGCTGGTGGCGCCCGCGGTCGTGACGAGCGAGGGGTACGCCTCGAACGAGCGCCAGGCGTAGACGACCTCGTCGCCCGGGCCCGCCGCCGCGGTGATGAGCTGGGCGATGACCGCGACGGAGCCGGCTCCGACGATCACCTCCTCGATCGGGACGCCGTACTCCGCGGCGAGCGCTGTGCGCAGGGCGGTCGCCGCCGCGTCCGGGTACCGGTTGAAGTCGTCCACCTCGCGGACCCGCGCGAGCACGGAGGGCAGCGGGTCGAACGGGTTCTCGTTGGAGGAGAGCTTGAAGGCGTCGGCGGCGGCCGCGCGGCCCTGCTTGTAGGCGGGGAGCGCCAGGATCTCGGGGCGGAGGCGGACGGGAGGCTCCTGCTGGTCGGTCACCCGCCCCATGCTAGGCGGCGCGGCGGCGGGCGCCCCGCCGTTCCGCGCGCGCCGTCCCCCGCCCTCGACGGGCGTGCGCCGGGCCCCCTTCCCACCGGTCGAGCGCCGCCGGTGCGGCCCGGAGGTGCGGCCGACCCGGGTCTCGGATGCGCGAACCGCCCCGCTGACCGGCGCCCACGGCGGCCGTCCCCCGATTAGGGTGCAGTGATGCGGAGTCGAGGGCGAGCCGAGCGGCGCGGGGGTGCGCGCCCGCTCCTCCGGGGCGCCACGGCCGCGATCGCCCTGCTCGTCGCCGCCGGCGCGCTCACCGGATGCACGCCCTCCGCGGAGGGCACGCAGGCGACCCCGACTCTCCGGGAGACGTCCATCGACGTCGCCGCTCCCCCGGCCTACACCGCCGCGCGCGAGGCCGGCCTCGCGCTGCGGAACGACTCGCTCGCGCTCCTCACCGCGACCGACGGCACCGTCGCGGGCGCGGCCCGCACCGATCTGCTGGTGGCGATCGGATCCCTGAACGCAGCGCTCGAGGGAGTCTCGGCCGACGCCATCACCACCGCGACGACCGCGGCCGGGGAGCAGCGGACGGCGCTGGCCGAGCGCGTGCTCGGCCTCGCCACGTCGACCCTCGCCTCCGGTCGCGGATCGACGTCCCGGCGGGCGGTGCTGACCGACGCGGTCGAGCAGCTCCGGAGCGCTCTCGCCTCGGGAGCCGCGGTCGCTCCGCTGGCCGTCGCCGTGATCGAGGCGCGCGAGCCGCTCGTCCCGGAGCCGGGCAGCGGATTCGCTCCTCCCCCGCGCCCCGCGCCTCCCGCAGCTCCCCGGCCGACCAGTGCGCCCGAGCCGACCCAGGAGCCGACGCCCGATCCCCCGGCTCCGGAGCCGGGGGATCGGGCGTCGGCTCCTGGGTCGGCTCGGGCGCACTGG
>NZ_PSVX01000109.1:0-4193 GCF_002932695.1 Rathayibacter sp. AY1D2
ACCAGGACGGGGTAGGACGCCCACGCCTCCCGGTAGGTGCCGACCGCGTAGGGGACGTCGGCGCCGCGCGAGAACCGCCGCCTCCGCCGTTCCGGCCGCGGTCCCGTCCGCCGGCCCCGCCGCCCGCCCGGCGCGCTCCCGAACCCGGCCCGCCCGTGTGTGCCCGAAGACGCCGGACCTCCCCGTCGGCGAGCCCTTCGCGAGCCGGTGCGCGCCTCCTCCCGCCTCCGCCGTCGAGGCCCGGCTCCGGGCTCTCCTCGTCGAGCGGCTCGTCTTCGATCCGGCGCACACGGCGGTGCGTCTCGCGCGGCCGTTCTTCGAGCACCGCGAGGCGTGGCCCGACCTGGTGCTCGGCGAGCTGCGCGTCGCGATCGAGTACGACTCCACCGGCCGTCACGGACTCGAGCACGTCGGGCACCGCGAGGAGGCCGACCGGCGGAAGGACCGCGCGCTCCGCTCCGCCGGCTGGGAGGTGGTGCGCATCCGCACGGGCAAGCTGCTGCCGCTCGGCCCCCACGACCTGGTCGCCACGGGGGTCACGGCCGCGCTGGCGGACCGCCTGGTCGACCGGCTGCGCGATGTCCGCGGTCCGCTGCTCGTCGACGCCTGGGGGCGCTGAGCGCGTCGCGCGGCGGCTGCGGGACTGTCCTCCGGGATCCGTCTCCGTCGCTCCCTCCCCGTCGCGCCGTCCCGGTGTCCGGCTCGGCGGAGCGGGACCCGTGGATGCAGTGCCGGCGAGTGGGAACCGTCGAGTGGGAACCGGCGAGTCGCAGCCGCCCGCTCGCAGCCGGCGCGTCAGAGCCGCAGGGCCAGCGCCTCGCTGCGCCAGCGGCGGTGCAGAGCCCAGGGGTCGGGCTCCCCGGCGCGCACGGTCTCGATGTGGGCGTCGAGCGCGGGGCTGCGCGCGAACCACTCGGTGCGCTCCAGGCGCTCGTCGGCGAACTGGGCGTGCCGGTGCTGCTCGAGTGCTCGCCCGCCGCGCTCGAACGCGAGGAGCTCCTCGTGCCGGAGCCGGTGGAGGCGCTGCCGGGGATTGCCGCTGGTGCCGATCTTGATCCGCTCGCCGAAGCGGATGTAGTAGACGACGTCGACCCGGGGCGGCGGGAGCTCGCCGTCGGGAGCATCGCCGAGCCGCCACTCGCAGGCGGCGCAGAGCCAGGCGGAGGGGAGCCGGACGCCCAGGCGGGACCCGCACGCCGCGCACGGCGAGGGCAGGGCGTCGATCACGCCGTCCTCGCGGGCGACCCAGTCGTGCGCGAGCCCGAGGTGCGCCGCGCAGAGCGCGAGGGGGGCGCCCGTCTCGGCCGAGGACGCGCACCCTCCGATCGCGCACGCTGACATGCCGCCGACGCTAGGTGCGACCCCCGACATCGCGCCGCCGTCGACCGCGCCGCCGCGAGCACGCAGGAGTCCGAGTGCTCGCTCTCGAGGACGGCGGCATCCGCGCGATCGCGGCCCGGCGGATCAGCTCAGACGGTCGACCAGCGACGAGGCGAGGCCCGTGTAGCCGCCCGGCGTCAGCGCCAGCAGGCGCTCCTTCGCCGCGTCGCCGATGTCGAGACCCTGCACGAAGACGGCGAGGTCGTCGGCACCGAGGCGCTTGCCGCGGGTCAGGTCCTTCAGCAGCGCGTACGGGTCGGTGATCGAGGAGCGGCCGGCCGCCACCTCTGCACGGATCACCGTCTGGATCGCCTCGGCCAGCACCTCCCAGTTGCCGTCGAGGTCGGCGGCGAGGGCGGTCGGGTCGAGGTCGATCTCGAGCAGGCCGCGGGCGATGTTGTCGAGGGCGAGGAGGGAGTGGCCGAACGCGACGCCGATGTTGCGCTGCGTGGTCGAGTCGGTGAGGTCGCGCTGGAGGCGCGAGGTGACCAGGGTCTGCGCGAGCGAGTCGAGCAGGGCGCTGGAGAGCTCGAGGTTCGCCTCGGCGTTCTCGAAGCGGATCGGGTTGATCTTGTGCGGCATCGTGGACGAGCCGGTCGCCCCGGCCTGGGGGATCTGCCGGAAGTAGCCGAGCGAGATGTAGGTCCAGACGTCGGTGCAGATGTTGTGCAGGATGCGGTTCGCGTGCGCGGCCCTGCCGTAGAGCTCGGCCTGCCAGTCGTGCGACTCGATCTGGGTGGTCAGCGGGTTGAAGACGAGGCCGAGGGAGGTGACGAACTCCTCCGCGAGGGCGGGCCAGTCGGTGCCGGGGTCGGCGGCGAGGTGCGCGGCGAACGTGCCCGTCGCTCCGCTGAACTTGCCCAGGTACTCCGTCGCCTCGATCTGCGCGACGACCCGCTCGAGCCGGTACGCGTAGACGGCGAACTCCTTGCCCATCGTGGTCGGGGTCGCGGGCTGGCCGTGGGTGCGGCTGAGCATCGACTCGTCGCGGTAGCGGACGGCCAGCTCCCGGAGCGACGCGACGACCGAGCGCAGCTTCGGCAGCCAGATCTCGCCGACGGCCTGGCGGACCACGATCGCGTAGGAGAGGTTGTTGATGTCCTCGCTGGTGGCGGCGAAGTGGGTGAGCTCGGCGATGCGCTGCAGGCCCAGCTCCTCGAGCCACTGGCGGACGAGGTACTCCACGGCCTTCACGTCGTGGCGGGTGCGGGCCTCGAGGGTCGCCAGCTCGTCGATCTCGGGCTGGCCGAAGTCGCGGGCGCGGCGGCGCAGCTCCTCGGCGGTCGCCGCGTCGACGGGCTCGGAGCCGAAGAGGCGGCGGTCGGTCAGCGCCAGCAGCCACTCGACCTCGACGTGCACCCGCGCGCGGTTCAGCCCCGCCTCCGAGAGGTACTCGCCGAGCGACGAGACGGCACCGCTGTAGCGGCCGTCGAGGGGGCTCAGCGGCTGGGTGGGGAGCGAGGTCATGCGGTGGTGCCTTCCGGTTCTCAGGTGTCCTGCGCGAGGGCGGCGCGCGCGTCGGTGGAGTCGGGGCGGACCGAGCGGTTGCCGCGCAGTCCTGGTTCGATCTGGGCGAAGAGGGCCCGGCAGGCGCGCTCGATCAGCGCGAGCACCGAGTCGAACGCCGCCGCATCGGAATAGTAGGGGTCGGGGACGTCGCCCTGCGGGGAGAGGCCGGGCTCGAAGTCGAGCAGGCGGCGGATCTTCTGCCGGTCGACCTCGGTTCGCGCCCAGGAGCGCAGCGCGCGCTCGTGCCCGTGGTCGAGCGCGACGACCAGGTCGAACTCGGCGAAGCGGGACGGGTCGAAGAGCTGGGCGCGGTGGCGGCCCCCGTCGAAGCCGTGACGCTCCAGCGCCGCGAGGGCGCGGCTGTCGGCGTGCTCGCCGAGGTGCCACTCGCCGGTGCCGGCCGAGCTGATCTCGATCGCGGAGCCGAGCCCCGCCTGCTCCGCCAGGGAGCGCAGCACCACCTCGGCCATCGGCGACCGGCAGATGTTGCCGGTGCAGACGAAGCACACGGCGAAGGCCGAGGGCGCAGGGGAGTCGGGGGTCACCCGCCCATCATGGCGCACCGCGGCTCCTCCACAGCAGGCCGATCGCGGCCGTCGTCCACCGATGGCGCGCGGGGCCTCCCGGGCGGCGGCGGCGCGGCCGATGCTGACTGCCGAGCCCGCGGTGTCAGTCCTGACGGCGGCGGAGGAAGGGGCGCAGGAGGAGGCCGATGAACCAGTTCACCAGGGCGAGCACGAGGGCGCCGAGCACGCCCCACCAGAAGCCGTCCACGACGAGGCCGAAGCCGAAGAGGCCGCTGATCCAGGCGGTCAGCAGCAGCAGGAGGCCGTTGACGAGGAACGAGACCAGGCCGAGCGTCAGCACGTACAGGGGGAACGCGACCACCCGCACCACTCCGCCGACGACGGCGTTGACGACGCCGAAGATCACCGCCACCAGCAGGTACGTGAGGACCGCCGCGGCGGGGCCCTCCTCGTACGGGTCCACGCGCACGCCCGCCACGACCAGGGTCGTGAGCCAGATCGCGACGGCGTTGGTCAGGAGGCCGAGGAGGAGTCTGCTCATGCCTCCACTATCCCCGCGGGCGGGGCGGGCCGCGAGCCGGGGCTCAGGTGAGGGGCCCGCCGATGGTCGGCTCGGGCGCAGGAGTGCAGAGGCGGGGGTCGTCGGCGCAGGTCCGCGGAGGGAGCACCGCGGTGGGCTCGGGCTGCGGCAGGGGCTCCGCCGTCGGCTCCGGAGCGCTCTCGCCTCGGGAGCCGCGGTCGCTCCGCTGGCCGTCGCCGTGATCGAGGCGCGCGAGC
>NZ_PSVX01000011.1:0-73115 GCF_002932695.1 Rathayibacter sp. AY1D2
CCTCGCGGCGGGAGTGGGCGGCCGTGCGGGCTGCGCGGGCCAGGGAGGAGGCGATCACGCCGTCGTCCACGACCACGGCGAGGCGGTCGTCGTCCACGGTGTGGCGGGCCCGGGCTCCGGGTGCCAGTGCGAGCACCAGAAGGACCAGAGCGAGGACGCCCGCGCCGACGGCCACGCCGATGAGGGCGGGGTTCGCCAGCGACGCGACTCCGACGATCGCGCCCAGCAGGGCGGACGGTGCGGCGAGCAGGGGCGCGGCGCCGAGGATCGCGAGCACCGCCTCCGTGCCGACGTAGGCCGCGACCAGGGCGATGAGCACCAGGACGACGATCTGCGCGGCGGAGCGGGACTTGTGGGTCTCGCGACGGAGGTAGCGGCTGTAGCGGGTGTCGGGCGCCGACGGTGCGGGGCTCATGCGACTCTCCTCGTGCTTCGGGTGCGGGTGCCCGTGACCCGGATGTCGATCCGGCTGACGGTGCGCCCGGTCAGCGCCTCCATGCGGGAGGCGATGCGGGTGCGGTCGCCGTGCAGGCGCTCGAGCAGGGAGCCGCCGGCCGGGGCGGTGCCCGGCTCGACGACGACCGGCGCGGTCACCGCGAGGGCGAGGCCGCCCCGGTCGTCGGAGAGGCGGACGCGGATCGCGGAGACCTCCACGCCCAGCTCCTCGTGGACGATCGCCACGGCGGCGCGCTCGATGGAGCGGACGGTGATGGTGACGGTGCCCGCCACCGGCGATGCGGGACGCGTGTCGAGAGCGGTCACGGTGGGCTCCTAGCGGGAGGTGGTGCGGCCGCGGAACACGTCCACGAGGCTGCGCACGTCGAGGGTGCCGTCGGCGATGCGGGCGATCACGACGCCGAGGGCCATGAAGAGGGCGGTCAGGACGAAGCCCCAGAAGCCGAACATCAGGGCCGCGAAGGCGAGGATCGCGCCGATCACGACACCGAGCACGGTGCTGCGGCCGCCGGGGGCGGTGGGCGCGGGTCGCTGGAAGTCGCTCATCGGACGCGGCTCTCGGTGGCCTCGTCGTCCTTGTCGTCGCCGGGGATGTGCACGTCGACGACGGCGACGTTGATCTCGGAGACGGCCATGCCGACGAGCTCGGTGATGGCCTCGGAGACGGCGGCGCGGACGGAGTCGGCGACCTTCTGCATCGGCACGGGGTACTCGACGACGATGGTCACGTCGGCCGCGACCTGGGTCTCGCCGACCTCGACGCTCACGCCCTGGGCGTGGTCGGCGCCGCCGACGGCCTGGCGGATCGCGCCGAAGGCGCGGGCGGCGTTGTTGCCGAGGGCGAAGACGCCGGGCACTTGACGGGCCGCGATGCCGGCGACCTTGGCCACGACGCTGTCGTCGATGACCGTGGTGCCCTGAGCGGTGCCGGAGGTCCGCGAGCCGCCGAGGGTCGTGACCGTGTCGACGGAGGTCTTGTCGACGCGGGTGGTGGAGGGGGTGCGCGTGGTGTCGCTCATGAGGTCTCCTGGACGTCTCATCGGCTGCCGTTGCTGAGCAGACCGGGGTCGAAGGCCCGGCGGGAATCCGGTCGGGCTGTGCTTTCATGAGTGAGACGGAGCCCGGACGGCGTTCGTCACGGTGCTCGGCGGACTTTTTCCTGAGCGTCACCTGTAAGGCGGCCCGAGGCCGCGTGAGCGGAGAGGGAGGAGGCGCCGTGCCCGGACTGGAAGCGGCGAGCGACGCGCTGCTCGCCGAGCGCTCCGCCGAGGGCGACGTGCGCGCCTTCGAGGTGCTCGTCAAGCGGCACCAGTCGATCCTCCGCGCCTACGCCTGGCGCCTCACCGGCTCGCAGGCCGACGCCTCCGACGCCGTGCAGAACGCGCTGATCACGGTCTGGGCGCAGCTCCCGCAGCTCAAGGAGCCGGCGAGCGTGCGCAGCTGGATGATGCGGATCGTCAGCCGCTCCAGCGTCGACCTGCTGCGCCAGCGCCGCCCGACCGACGACGTCGACGCCGTGGAGCATCCCCCGGCCCGAGAGCCCGGCCCGTTCGAGGCCGCCGAGCAGAGCGACGCCATGCGGGCTCTCGCGCACGCCCTGTCCGAGCTGCCGGAGTCGCAGCGGCAGTGCTGGGTGCTGCGCGAGGTCGGCGGGGAGTCGTACAACGAGATCGCCGATCACCTCGGTCTCACGGTGACCGCCGTGCGGGGCAAGCTGGCCCGCGCGCGCGAGTCGCTGGTCGTGGCGATGGAGGACTGGCGATGAGGGAGCAGACGCGATGAACGCGGACCAGGGTCCCGGCGACGGGCCGGAGCGCGCGGGGGAGCACGACGTCGTGCTGCCGCCCGCGCTCGAGCAGGAGGCGGACGCGACGGAGCAGGAGGGCGACGGCATCGGCATCGACGAGCTGAGCGACTACCTCGACCGCGGGCGCACGCCGTACGACCCCGCCATCGAGGAGTCGCCGGAGCACCGGCGCACTCTGCGCGCCCTCGAGCGCGTGCGCGCCCTCTCCGGCGCGCTCATCGACGACGACGCCGCACGCCTGCCCGCGCCGGAGGAGAGCTGGTTCGGCTCGATCCTCACCCAGGTCCGCCGCGAGTCGCGGGCCGGACGCGACATCCCGCTGGCGAGCGTCCAGCCCGACGTGGCGCTCACGATCACCGAGGGAGCGGTCCGCGGACTCGTGCGCGAGGCGGGGGACAGCGTCGCCGGCGTGCTGGTCGGCCGCTGCCGCCTGGTCGGCGACATCGCCGAGCCGGGCGCGGAGGTCGTGGTGGAGCTGACGATCTCGGTCTTCTGGGGGGTGCCGATCGCCGAGGCGGCCCAGCAGGTGCGCGAGCGCGTGCACTCGCGGCTGCTGACCCAGACCGAGCTGCGGGTGTCGAGGATCGACGTCCGCGTGGAGGACGTCTACGTCCCCGGGACGGAGGAGTCGTGAGCGGCCTCGAGTCGGCGGCCCCGGTCGATCCGGTGTCCGCGCTCGTTGCGGAGCTGCGCGCCCTGGACGGCGTCGCGACCCTGATGCCGGCCAGGCCCGAGGTGCGCGACGTGCTCGCGCACGCGGCGACGGCGCTGAGCGCGACCGGGATCGTGGTCGAGCCGCTGGGCACCGCGAGCGGCGGCACGTTCGCCGATCCGGTTCTGGTCCGCGTCGCGGGGGACGAGGTGTCCGTGGCCGTCGACCTCTGCGTGACCGCGGAGGCGTCCGCGCCGGACGTGGCGCGCGCGATCGGAGCCGCGGTGCGCGAGTGGTGCGTCCGGGTGCATCCGGAGCTGCGGCCGCGGGTGACCGTCCGGGTCGCCGCGATCGACTAGCCGGATCGGGGAGCGGGCGCGGCTGTCCGCCGGGCGGGACGCCCCGCCGTGAGGAGCGGAGCCGGGCCGAGCGCTCTCGTGCTTCTCCGGAGTGCACCGTGCCGACCGGAGCGACGGTGCTGCAGGGCGCCCGAGGTCGGTGTCCGCTCCGTCCTCCCTGAGGAGCTTCCCGCTCAGGCGAGCCTCCCCGAAGAGCTTCCCCCTCAGGCGCGCTCGGCGAGGAACGCGTCCGTCTCGGCCGCCGTCGGCGCGGACACCGCCGCTCCGGCGCGTGTGACCGAGATCGCCGCGGCCGCGCTCGCCCAGCGGGTGAGGGCGACCAGCTGCTCCGGATCGTCGAGCCGTGCTCCCGTGGCGGCGAGCCGGGCCGAGAAGGCGCCGCAGAAGGTGTCGCCGGCGCCGGTGGTGTCCACGGCCTCCACCCGGAAGGCCGGGGTGCGCTCCGGCTCGCGGTCGCGGACCGCCACGACGACGCCGTCGGAGCCGAGGGTGACCAGCACGAGCGGCACCAGCGCGGTGAGGGCAGCGGCGAGCGCGTCGTCGTCGGCGGCGGTGATGCCGCGATCGGCGGCGAGCTCGCGGGCCTCGTGCTCGTTGACGATCAGCACGTCGAGCACCGCCAGGAGCTCCTCCGGCAGCGGTCCGATCGGAGCGGCGTTCAGGATCGACACCGTGCCGCCGGCGCGCGCGGCGCGGGCCGCTTCCGTCACCGTCGCTGTCGGGATCTCGAGCTGGAGGAGCAGGGCGTCGGCCGCCGCCACCAGGGCCGACTCCTCGGCGGTCAACCCGACCAGGGCGGCGTTCGCTCCGGAGTCGACGACGATCGCGTTCTCCCCGCGCTCGTCCACGGTGATCTGCGCGGTGCCGGTGCGGACGTCGCCGCGGCGGGCGCGCAGCTCCAGCGGCTCCTCGCCGAGGACCGCGGCGAGCCGGTCTCCCGCCGAGTCGCGTCCGAGGCTCGTGACGAAGACGGTGCCGGGCTCGGTCCGTGCGGCCGCGACGGCCTGGTTGAGGCCCTTGCCGCCCGGGAAGGTGCTCGCATCGAGGGCGAGCACCGTCTCTCCGGGAGCGGGGATGCGGGCGACCCGGTGGACGTGGTCGAGGTTGGCGCTTCCGAGCACGAGGAGGGGCATGCCCTCGACGTTAGAGCACGCGCAAGGGGGTCCGCCGCGGGCTCGGCCGCACCTACGGTGGAGGCATGGAAACTCGAATCCTCGGACGCACCGGCGCCCCCGTCTCCGTCGTCGGCCTCGGAACCTGGCAGCTCGGTGCCGACTGGGGGGACGTCGCCGAGACCGACGCCCTCGCCGTGCTCGACGCAGCGGTGGAGTCGGGGGTGACCCTCTTCGACACCGCCGACGTCTACGGCGACGGCCGCAGCGAGCGGACGATCGGCGCCTACCGCGCGGCGCACCCCGACGCGCAGGTCTTCGTCGCCACCAAGATGGGCCGTCGCGCGGAGCAGATCCCCGCCAACTACGTGCTCGACAACTTCCGCGCCTGGACCGACCGCTCGCGCGCCAACCTCGGCGTCGACACCCTCGATCTGGTGCAGCTGCACTGCCCGCCCACCTCCGTCTACTCCGACGACGCCGTCTACGACGCCCTCGACACCCTCGTCGCCGAGGGCGCGATCGCCGCCTACGGCGTCTCGGTCGAGCGCACGGAGGAGGCGCTGACCGCCATCGCCCGCCCGAACGTCGCGAGCGTCCAGATCATCCTGAACGCGTTCCGCCTCAAGCCGCTCGACGAGGTGCTGCCCGCCGCCCGCGAGGCCGGCGTCGGCATCCTCGCGCGCGTCCCGCTCGCCTCGGGCCTGCTCAGCGGCCGCTACACGACCGAGACCGTGTTCGCGCCGGAGGACCACCGCAGCTACAACCGCGACGGCTCCGCCTTCGACGTCGGCGAGACCTTCTCGGGCGTCGACTTCGCGACCGGCGTGGAGGCCGCGCAGGAGTTCTCCCGCCTCGCCGACGACCACGGCCTCGCCCCCGCGGCGGCCGCACTCGCCTGGATCATCCAGCAGGAGGGCGTCACCTCGGTGATCCCCGGCGCCCGCTCGCCCGAGCAGGCCCGCGCCAACGCGGCCGCCGCCTCCGCCGCGCCCCTCGGCCCCGCCTTCATGGAGGCCGTGAACGCCCTCTACGACACCCACTTCCGCCCCACCGTCCACCCGCGCTGGTAGCCGGCCCTTTCCTCACCGCCGCTGAGTCGCCCGAGAAGGCTCGTCCTCCTGGGCGGGAACGAGCCTTCTCGGGCGACTGAGCGCAGCGCCTAGGAGTTCAGCGCCGCGTCCACGATCGTGCGCGCCTCGGCCTGGACCTCGTGCAGGTGGTCGAGGCCGCGGAAGCTCTCGGCGTAGATCTTGTAGACGTCCTCGGTGCCGGAGGGGCGCGCGGCGAACCAGGCGTCCTCCGTGACGACCTTGACGCCTCCGACGGCCGCGCCGTTGCCGGGCGCCTTCGAGAGCTTCGCGGTGATCTCGGACCCTGCGAGGGTCGTCGCCGCGATCGCGTCGCCGTCCAGCTTGCCGAGGGCCGCCTTCTGCGCCTTCGTCGCCACCGCGTCCACGCGCTCGTAGACCGGGTCGCCGAAGCGCTCGGTCAGCTCGCGGTAGAGCGCCGACGGGCTCTTCCCGGTGACCGCCACGATCTCGGAGGCGAGCAGCGCGAGGAGGATGCCGTCCTTGTCGGTGGTCCAGACGGTGCCGTCGAAGCGGAGGAACGAGGCGCCCGCGGACTCCTCGCCCCCGAAGCCGACCGAGCCGTCGACCAGCCCGGGGACGAACCACTTGAAGCCCACCGGGACCTCCCAGAGGCGCCGGCCCAGCGACTCCGCGACCCGGTCGATGATCGAGGAGGAGACCAGTGTCTTGCCGATCGCCGCGTCCTCGCGCCAGCCGGTGCGGTGGCGGTAGAGGTAGTCGATCGCGACGGCCAGGTAGTGGTTGGGGTTCATCAGCCCGCCGTCGGGGGTGACGATGCCGTGCCGGTCCGCGTCGGCGTCGTTGCCGGTGAGGATGTCGAAGTCGCCGGCGCGCGCGACCACCGAGGCCATCGCGCTGGGGGAGGACGGGTCCATCCGGATCTTGCCGTCCCAGTCGAGGGTCATGAAGCCCCAGGCCGGGTCGACCTCCCCGTTCACCACGGTCAGGTCGAGGCCGTGCATCTCGGCGATCAGCTGCCAGTAGTGCACGGAGGCGCCGCCGAGGGGGTCGGCCCCGATCCGCACGCCGGCCTTCCGGATCGCGTCGAGGTCGATGATGTTCGCCAGGTCCGCGACGTAGTGCGTGCGGTAGTCGTAGGTCTCGACCGCGGAGGGCTCGGCCGAGGTCACGCCGCGGTTGCCGTCGGCGATGAGCTCGTTGGCCCGGTCGGCGATCCAGGTCGTCGCGTCGGAGTCGGCGGGGCCGCCGTGCGGCGGGTTGTACTTGAAGCCGCCGTCGCGGGGCGGGTTGTGCGAGGGGGTGACCACGATGCCGTCGGCCCGGTCGGTGTGCGCGGGGTCGTTGTTGTAGCGGAGGATCGCGTGGCTGAGCGCCGGGGTCGGCACGAAGTCGTCGAACTCGTCCACGAGCACGCGGACCTGGTTGCCCACCAGGACCTCGAGGGCGGTGGTGAGGGCCGGGCGGGAGAGCCCGTGCGTGTCGGCGCCGATGAACAGCGGGCCGGTGATGCCCTGCTCGGTCCGGTACTCGACGATCGCCTGGGTGACGGCGGCGATGTGGTCCTCGTTGAAGGCCGTGTCGAACGAGGATCCGCGGTGGCCCGAGGTGCCGAACACCACCTTCTGAGCCGGGTCGGAGACGTCCGGCTTCTTCTCGTAGTACGCCCTCACGAGGGCCTCGACGTCGATGAGATCGGAGGCCTGTGCCGGCTTCCCTGCGCGATCGGTCATGCGGTCCATAGTGGCAGTCCGGCCCCCTCCAGGGGTACCGCGGCTGGCTAGGCTTGCGCCATGCCCGACAGCGCCCCCGAGACCCGTGCCTACAGCTATCTCGGGCCCAGCGGCACGTTCACGGAGGCGGCCCTCGCGCAGGTCCCGGAGGCGCGCGGACAGCTGTGGCGCAGCGTCGCGAACGTGGGGGAGGCGCTGAGCGATCTGGTCACCGGCCGCAGCGACGGCGCGGTGATCGCGATCGAGAACTCGGTCGAGGGCGGAGTGACGGCCGCGCAGGACGCGCTGGCGCGGATCCCGGGGCTGCGCATCGTCGGCGAGTACCTGGTGCCGGTGTCGTTCATCCTGGTCGGCCGCCCGGGGACGAGCCTCGAGGAGGTGCGCACCGTCGCCGCGCACCCCGTCGCCTACGGGCAGTGCCGGGTGTGGCTCGACCGCGAGATCCCCAGCCACGAGCACCTGACGGCCTCCAGCAACGTCCAGGCCACCGTCGACCTGCTGGGCGGATCTCCCGCGGACGCGGCCATCGCCCCTCCCGGGATCGTCGCCCACCACGACGTCGCGGTGCTGGCGGAGCGGATCGGCGACAACCCGAACGCCGTCACGCGCTTCGTGCACGTCTCGCGCTCGCACGCGCTGCCCGAGCCGACCGGCGCCGACAAGACCAGCGTGATCGCCGAGCTCCCGGCCGACCAGCCGGGCGCCCTGCTCGACATGCTCGAGCAGTTCGCGACCCGCGGGGTGAACCTGAGCATGATCCAGTCGCGGCCGATCGGCGACGCCCTGGGCCGGTACCGGTTCGTCATCGACCTCGACGGGCACGTCCAGGACGAGCGGGTCGCCGACGCGCTGATGGGGCTGCGGCGCTTCAGCCCGAAGGTGATCTTCCTCGGCTCGTATCCGCGCGCTGACCGCCGCCCGGTCACCTCCGTGCGACGCTACGACGACGAGGTGTTCCTCGAGGCCCGCGACTGGCTGCGCGGGATCCTCTCCCATGAGCCGGAGGTCGACGATGACCGGGGACGACGATGACGGGTCGCGACGATGACTGACGACGACGAACGGGTCGACCCGCGCTACGACCCGGCCTTCCAGCGCGGGTTCTCGGGACCGGTGGAGCGTCTGAGAGGCGACGAGCGGGCGTTCGCCAGGCCCGGCACGGGTGCCGCCCCCGGCGCTCCCGCCGCCACGTCCGGAGCCGCCGCTCGTCCCGCGCCCCCGGAGTCGCGCGTGGTCCGCCCCGGCTCCTCGTCCGTGCCGGGACCGCGCCGCATCATGGCCCTGCCCGACATCGCCGGAGCCGCCGAGGGCCGGCGGTCGCACCGCCTCGGCGCCGAGACTGCGCCCGCACCCCTGCCGGAGCCGGCCGCCGACCCCGCTCCCGCACCTCCCGCCGAGCCCGTGCGCGAGGCGCCCCTGCTGCGGAACCCGTGGCTCCTCGTGCTCCTGCTCGCCGGCCTCGCGGGGACCCTGATCGGCCTCGCGCTCCTCTACACCGGCTACTCCTCGCCGCCTCCGCCCTACTACGGCGACTCCGACGTGCCCTCGCCCGCGTGGATCCAGCGGCAGCTCCTCTACTACTCCTGCATCCCCCTGCTGGGCTGCCTGCCGGCGTCGCTGCTGCTGGCGGTCGGAGTGGCCGCGCTGCGGTGGCGCGGCGTCGTCGTGCGGCCCCGCGCCGAGGAGCCGCGCGAGTCCGCGCAGCTCCTCGAGGCCGAGGCTCAGACTCCGGACGCGCCGAAGAGCAGGCCGAGGAGGTAGGTCACCAGTGCCGCGCCGTAGCCGATCCCGAGCTGGCGCAGCGCCCGGGCCAGCGGCGGGGCGCCTGAGAGCAGCCCGACGACCGCGCCGGTGGCGAGCAGGGCGATGCCCACGAGCACGCAGGCGACGACCACCGCGGCGAGCCCCGTCAGGCCGAGCAGGTAGGGCAGCACCGGGATGATCGCGCCCGAGGCGAAGAAGCAGAAGCTCGACAGCGCCGCGCCCATGCCCGTGCCGATCGACTCGTGCTCGTCGACGTCGGGGTCTCCTGCGGGACCGCCCAGCGTGATGGGGGAGGTGACGGCGCCGCCGCGCAGGCCCGTGAAGACGGAGGCGGCACGCGCGTCGGCCTGCTCCTGGGTCATCCCGCGAGCGCGGTAGACCAGGGCGAGCTCGTTCGCGTCGACGTCCAGATCGGGGACGATGCGGTTCGCGTCGAGGTCCGGGCTGGAGGCCGAGAGCAGCTCGCGCTGCGAGCGCACCGAGACGAACTCGCCCGCGCCCATCGAGAGGGCGCCGGCGAGCAGGCCCGCGATGCCCGTGAACAGGACGACGCCCGTCCCGACTCCGCTCGCCCCCACTCCGAGCACGAGGGCGAGGTTCGAGACCAGGCCGTCGTTCGCTCCGAAGACCGCCGCGCGGAACGTCCCGGAGAGGCGGTTGCGACCGCGCTCGGCGAGCCCGCGGACGACCTCGCCGTGGATCCGCTCGTCGGCGGCCATCGCCTCGGTGGCGTCGTCGTCGTCGGCGTAGGGGGAGCGGGCCTCGGCGCGCTGGATCAGGGCGAGGACGAACACGGAGCCGAAACGGCGGGTGAGGAAGCCGAGGAAGCGCGTGCGGAGGTCCGGGCGGGGCGCGGGCTCCGCCGCGGAGCCGAGCAGCTCGCGCCAGTGCTCCTCGTGGCGTCCCTCGGCCACGGCGAGCGCGAGCAGGATCTCCCGCTCCTCGCCGGAGCGGCGGCCGGCGAGGTCGCGGTACACGGAGGCCTCGGCGAGCTCGTCGGCGAGGTAGCGGCGCCAGCGGCGCACCTGTGCGGGACTGGGGGTGGGGGCGGTGGTCGCCATGCGATCTCCTGGCTCAGGTCCGCCGACCCGCGCGAGAGGACCGGTCAGGACGTGCGTCGACTGACCGAAGGTCTCGTTCGCCCCGGCCGGAGCCGGGGTGGAGCGCCGGGCCCGGATCGTCCCGGACCAGCATGTCGACGCGCCTCGTCGTCCGCTCGGCGGACGGTGGGAACTACTCCCCTTCGCGGGGACCACCGTAGCCGAGATCGGAGGAGAACGCCCGGCCGATCCGCGGGCCGTCGGGCGGACGTCCGCCCGGCCCGGAGCCGGAGCGTCGTCGAGGACGCTCGCGCCGGGTCAGAGCGAGGCCGTCGCCCGGGCGGCGCGTCGGGCCTGGCGCTCGTGCTCGGCGTCCAGGAGCGTGCGCGTGGCGGGGACCGCCAGGAACTCGACCAGGGTGTCCGTCTCCTCGACGATGCGCTCGGCGCGGTCGAGCGGGTCGGTGCGCAGGAGGCGGCGGGCGGCGGACGCGACGTGCGCCGGCTTCGCCGCCAGGGCGCGCAGGCGCTCGTCGACGCGGCCGGCGAGGTCGGCGCGCGGCACGACCTCGGTCACGAGCTGCCACTCCAGCGCCTCGGCCGCGCGGACCGGGCGGCCGGACAGCACGAAGTCCAGCGCGCGGCGGCGGCCGACGACGCGGGGGAGCGCGGCGGTGACTCCGACGTCCGGGACGAGCCCGACGTCGCCGTACGCGCTGAGGAAGAGGGCGGCGGGAGTCGCTATCACGATGTCGGCGGCCAGAGCGAAGGCGATGCCGGCGCCGGCGACCATGCCGTCGATCGCGCAGACGACGACGGCGCGGCTGTCCTCGAGCAGGCGGATGACCTGGGCGGTCGTGGTCGCGACGTCGCGCAGGTAGTGGTCCGGGTGCTCGGACCCCATGATCGCCGAGATGTCGCCGCCCGTGCAGAACGCGCGGCCGGCCGCGGCGATCACGATGACGGAGCAGCCGGCGTCGGCGTCGAGATCGGCGACGGTGCTCAGCAGCAGTCGCGCGGTGCCGAGATCGATCGCGTTGAGGGCGTCGGGGCGGTTGAGGGTGATCCGGGCGACGGAGCCGTCGCGCTCGAGGACGACGCCGGGGGTCGCGTCGATGAGGGGGGTGGCGTGCATGGGAGAGCCTTCAGGGGAGCAGGGGTGTCGAACGCGGGGGGACGTTCTCGGGGGACGACTCACATTCGCAGCCGCCCGCGCGATCGGATGCCTCCTCGCGGCCGATGCTCAGCCGGCCCCGGGGGTACGCGCGGGCGGCGGCCCGTCCCGGCCCTCCTCTACACTGCTGGGGTGATTGATCCCGTACTTCTGCGCGAGAACCCGGACGTCCTGAAGCGCTCGCAGGAGGCGCGCGGCGACTCCGTCGAGCTGGTCGACGAGGCGCTCGAGGCCGACCGCGTGCGCCGTGCGGCGATCACCGAGGCGGAGCGGCTCCGAGCCGAGCAGAACGCCTTCGGCAAGACCGTCGCCAAGGCTCCGAAGGACGAGAAGGCGGCCCTCGTCGCCGAGGCCCAGCGCCTCGCCGCCGCCGCCAAGCAGGCCCAGCAGGAGGCGTCCGAGGCCGACGACGCCTTCACCGTGCTGGTGAAGCGCATCGCCAACCCGATCATCGAGGGCGTCCCCGCGGGCGGCGAGGAGTCGTTCGAGCTCGTCAGGACGGTCGGCGAGCGCCCCGTCTTCGACTTCGCCCCGCGCGACCACCTCGAGCTCGGCGAGCTGCTGGACGGCATCGACATGCAGCGCGGCGCGAAGGTCAGCGGCGCGCGCTTCTACTTCCTCAAGGGCCTGGTCGCCCGCCTCGAGATCGCGCTGATGAACCTGGGCCTCGAGAAGGCGCTCGCCGCCGGCTTCACCCCGCTGATCACGCCGACCCTCGTGCGCCCCGAGATCATGGACGGCACCGGCTTCCTCGGCGAGCACGACGACGAGGTGTACCGCCTCCGCGACGACGACCTCTACCTCACCGGCACCAGCGAGGTCGCCCTCGCCGGCTACCACGCCGACGAGATCCTCGACCTCTCCGGCGGCGCGAAGCGCTACGCGGGCTGGAGCACCTGCTACCGCCGCGAGGCGGGCTCGGGCGGACGGGACACCCGCGGCATCATCCGCGTGCACCAGTTCAGCAAGCTCGAGATGTTCGTCTACGCCCTCCCCGAGGACGCCGAGGCGGAGCACGCGCGCCTCCTCTCGTACCAGGAGGACGTCCTGCAGAGCCTCGGCCTGCACTACCGCGTCATCGACACGGCGGCCGGCGACCTCGGCCAGAGCGCGGCGCGCAAGTTCGACGTGGAGGCGTGGGTCCCCACGCAGGAGACCTACCGCGAGCTGACCTCGACCTCGAACTGCACCACGTTCCAGGCCCGCCGCCTCGACACCCGCTACCGCACCGAGTCGGGGAGGACGGCTCCGGTCGCCACCCTCAACGGCACGCTCGCGACCACCCGCTGGATCGTCGCCCTCCTCGAGACCCACCAGCGGGCGGACGGCTCGGTGCTCGTCCCCGAGGCGCTGCAGCCCCACCTCGGCGGCCTCGAGGTGCTCGAGCCCGTCGCATGAGCGCGGCCCGCGCCTCCGGCCGCCGCCTCGTCGCCCTCGACATCGACGGCACCGTCATGCACGAGGACGGCACCATCACCCGCGCGGTGACGGACGCGATCACCCGCGTGGCCGCCCAGGGCGACGAGGTGATGCTCGCCACCGGGCGCTCGCCCTCCTCCACCCTGCCCGTCGTTGAGCGCCTCGGGATCTCGCCCGAGTACGTGATCTGCTGCAACGGAGCGGTCACGCTCCGCCGCGACGCGTCCGGTGCGTACGTCCCCGAGACGGTCGAGACCTTCGACCCGACGGAGGTCCTCGAGACCATGCGCCGTTCCCTCCCCGACGCGCACTACGCCGTCGAGGACGCGGACGGCGCCTTCTTCTACACCGAGGCGTTCCCGGGCGGTGCCGTGATGGGTGCCGAGACGACCCACGTCCCCTTCGAGGAGCTGCTCGGCCGGCTGTGCACCCGCGTCGTCGTGATCTCGCCCGAGACCGGCATCGAGGAGTTCACCTCGCTGGTCGAGGAGATGGGCCTGCACCAGGTCAGCTACGCGATCGGCTGGACCGCCTGGCTCGACATCGCCCCGCACGGCGTCAACAAGTCCACCGCGCTCGAGGTCGTCCGCGAGGAGCTGGGCATCGAGCGGAGCGACGTGGTCGCGCTGGGCGACGGCCGCAACGACATCGAGATGCTCACATGGGCCGCCGCCGAGGGCGCAGGGCTCGCGATGGGGCAGGCGCCCGACGAGGTGCGGGCCGTGGCCTCCGCCGTGATCCCCTCGGTCCACCAGGACGGCGTGGCGGTCGCGCTCTCGGCGCTGCGCTGACCACGGTCCCGCGCGCTCGGCGGTTACTATCGGGTGTCGCTCCTGCGGGAGCGGCCGGGAGGGCTGTCCGAGCGGCCGATGGAGCCAGTCTTGAAAACTGGTGGGCGGAAACGTCTCGTGGGTTCGAATCCCACGCCCTCCGCCACGCCGTCCCGTTCTTCGCGTCGCTTCTCGCCGGCGCCTTCCGATGCCCGTCCTGGCGCGCGACGACGGAGGGCCGCCCGCTCTCCTTCGGAACGCGCCACCCCTCTGTATAGGATTGCGCGACGCCCGGGACCGACGCCCGGCCCTCACCTCCGCACCACTGACGCCTCGACACCGGGAGACGGATGCGCCGCACGGGCCCTTCGACACAGACGAGCGACACTCCGCGCACGCCGCGCCCCTTCGTGCGGCACGGCCGCCAGAAGCGGCACACCCTCGCGCGGACCCTGGTGAAGGGAGCCGCCCTCGTGGGCGGTGTCGGCGTGGTCGCCTCGGTGTCGGTGGTCGCGATCGCGGCGACGCTGATCGTCCAGTCCGTGCAGCCCTCGGTCGACCTGCACCCGGGCGCGGCCGGCTCCAGCGTCGAGGCCGGAGGCGCCCCGGAGATCGGCGCACTGGAGGGCGGCTTCAACGTCCTCGTCGTCGGCAGCGACTCGCGGAAGGGCCAGGGCGACGCCTACGGCGACCCCGATGAGGAGACGAGCGTCCTCAACGACGTCAACATGCTGATGCACGTCTCGGCCGACCACAGCAACGCGACGGTCGTGAGCTTCCCCCGCGACATGTACGTCGACATCCCGGAGTGCGTGAACGCCGCCACGGGTGAGACGATCCCCGCCCGGTACGACACCAAGATCAACGAGGCGATGGGCAGCGACGTCAGCCTCGGCTGCGTGGCAGGGGTCGTCGAGGACCTCATGGGCGTCCGGGTCGACTACGGCGCGGTCGTGCAGTTCAACGGCGTGATCGAGATGTCGAACGCGGTCGGCGGAGTCGACGTCTGCGTCGCGACCGAGATCGCGGACCCCTACACGAACACCTACCTCGAGCCGGGCGTGCACTCGCTCGAGGGCATGGCGGCGCTGCAGTTCCTCCGCAGCCGCCACGGCATCGGCGACGGCAGCGACCTGACCCGCATCAGCAACCAGCAGGTCTTCCTCTCGGCGCTCGTGCGCCGGATCAAGAGCGCGGACACCCTCCTCAACCCGGTCGCGCTCTACGGGCTCGCGAAGGCGGCGCTCGGCAACATGACGCTCTCGACCGGTCTCGACAACGTGAACACGATGGTCCAGATGGGACTCGCGCTGAAGGACGTCGACCTCGCGGACGTCGTCTTCGCGCAGTACCCGACCGGGGCGACTCCGAGCGGGGTGGAGCCGGACCGCGCTGCGGGCGACGTCCTGGCGAGCGCCCTGCAGACCGATCAGCCGATCGCCATCACCGGCGGCACGGGCGCCGGCGCGACCGTGGAGGGCGAGGCGGCGGCCCCGGCCGACACCGCCGCTCCGTCGGGCCCGGCGACCGCGGATCCGCTGGCGACGGCCGAGGCGGCACCCGGCACTCCGGCACCCGGCACTCCTGCACCCGGCACTCCTGCAGCGACTCCCGAGGACGGATCCAAGGTTGCCCTGCCAGAATCGGTCACCGGCCAGAGCGCCGACCAGCAGACCTGCTCGGTCGGCTTCTTCGGCTGAGCCGAGGGCGGGCGGCACCACGGGTGCTCTCCACCTCGCGCGCTGACTCCGGGACGACACGCGTCCCGCAGCCGAGAGAGAGTACGACCCGATGAGCGAACGCGCGTCCACCCGGACCACAGCAGCACGGCACGGCCGCCTGCGCCGCCCGAGCGGCGTGCGCTTCGCCGCGCGGATCCTCGCAGCCTGCGTGGGCGTCGGCGTGCTCAGCGCGGTCTGCATCGTGGCGATCGCCGCCTCGCTGATCGCCGGGAGCGCGCGTCCGTCCGTCGACCTAGGGATCGACTCGGGCGGAGGCGACGTGCCCGAGATCGGGGCGATCGAGGGCGGCGTCAACATCCTGCTCGCCGGCAGCGACAGCGCCGACGGATCGGCCGCCGGGGCCTACGGCGAGCGTGCCGAGAACCTCAACGACGTCACGATGCTCATGCACATCTCGGCCGACCACTCGACCGTGGAGGTCGTCAGCTTCCCCCGCGACCTCTACGTCCCGATCCCCTCCTGCACCGACCCGGCCACCGGCGCCGTCTCGGACGCGGTGGACTCGGCGAAGATCAACACCTCGCTCGAGGCCGGCGGGCTGGCGTGCACCGTGCAGACGGTCGAGCAGCTGACCGGGCTCGAGATCCCCTACGCGGCGCTCATCCAGTTCGAGGGCGTCATCGAGATGTCGAACGCGGTCGGCGGAGTGGACGTCTGCGTCGCCACCCCGATCCAGGACGAGTACACGGGGCTGAACCTCGACGCGGGCACGCACACGCTCGTCGGCGCCGAGGCGCTGGCGTTCCTCCGCACCCGGCACGGCGTCGGCGACGGCAGCGACCTCACCCGCATCTCGAGCCAGCAGGTGTACCTCTCATCGCTGGTGCGCAAGGTGAAGAGCGCGTCGACGCTCTCGAATCCGGTGAACCTCTACGGCCTCGCGAAGGCGGCCGTCTCGAACATGCAGCTCTCCACCTCGCTCGAGAACGTGAACACCCTCGTGTCGATCGGCCTCGCGGTGAAGGACGTCGACCTTGCGAACGTGGTCTTCGTGCAGTACCCGACCTTCATCGACGGCAACGGCGTGTACCCCAGCGAGGACGCGGCGGCGGCGCTGAACGCGGCGCTCCTCGCCGACCAGCCGATCGCGCTGAGCGGCACCACCGGCGGCGGCTCGCAGTCGACGGGGGAGGAGCCCGGGGCGACCAATGCTCCGGCGGCCACGGAGTCGCCGGCCACCGACGCCCCCGCGACCGACGCCCCCGCGACGAGCGCACCCGACGGGCCGGTCACCCTCCCGAGCGACGTCTCCGGGCAGACCGCGCAGCAGGAGACCTGCACGATCGGCCGGCCCCTGTCGGACCAGTAGGCGGCTTCTCGCCTTCCCGCGGAGGGGCGGGCGCCCGTGTCGCGAGGCCCTCGCGGGTGCGGTTATGATGGTCGTCGTGCGTCCGCCAGCGGGCGCTCGGGAGTCGTCGCATAGTCCGGTCGAGTGCACCACCCTGCTAAGGTGGAGAACCCTTTATTGGGTTCCGTGGGTTCAAATCCCACCGACTCCGCATCGTCCGAAGGCCCCGCTCAGGCGGGGCCTTCGTCGTTCCCGGCGGTGACTGCGCCTGCCGCAGTACCGGCGTCTCCCGGCGGTGCCGGTGTCGCCGCAGTGCCGGGGTCTCGCGGTGCCGGAGCCCTCCGGCCGGCGCTCCGTCGCTCGCGCGCGGCGTCGGCGGCCCAGGCGACCCGACGCCCCGGCCGCCCGGGATCCGCCGCCGATCCGCCGGGCGGGTGCGCTCCCGGAGCGGCTACCCTGATCGGATGCCCAGCCCGATCCTCGACGCCCTGTCCGCCCCTCCCGCGCGGAGGGACGTCGCCTCGATCCGGGGTGCTCTCGCCGAGGTCGCGATCGGCGACTCGGTGCGCGTCCTCGTCCGCTCCCCGCGCTACGGCCTCTACGGGATCGAGGGGGTCGTCCGGCAGGCCGTCGGCGGCGAGCTCGTCGTCGCGGACGTCTTCCTCGGCACGGGGACCGAGATCCAGAGCATCGCCCTGGCTCCGGACGCCGACGAGGTCGGCGGGGAGCGCTCGGCCGAGGGACTCGAGCACGGGGATCCGGTGCGCGTGGCGTTCTCGACTCCGGCGCTCGGGTCGTTCACGATCACGGGCCCGCTGACGGCCGGCGGCCGCGACGGGTTCCTCCTCGTCGGCAGCTGGATCGTCGCGGACGGCGGCGAGCCCGGCCGCCACGTCGACCGCATCGAGCGCCTGACGGACGTCGGCGTCCACGAGAAGCACGTCCCCGGGCGCCGCTCCGCGGTCGAGGAGTAGCCCCTCAGCTCTGGCAGTTCGGGCACCAGTAGGTGACCCGCAGCTGCAGCTCGTCGTCGCCGAGCTCGCCGCGCTCGATCGGAGTGCCGCAGCGCCGGCACGGCTTGCGGTCGCGGCCGTAGACCCAGAGCTGCTGGCCCGGGCGCAGGTTGCCGGTCGTCGTGCGCTCGATCCGCTCGCGGTTCACGGTGATGAGCCGCTTCGCGAGCGCGATGGTGCGCACGAGGTCGCCGCTCCCGCCGACCGGGCGCGTGGGCAGCACGCCGCGCAGGAAGCACAGCTCGGCGCGGTAGACGTTGCCGAGTCCGGCCATGATCCGCTGGTCGAGCAGCGCGAGCCCGATCGGCCGCTCCGGATCGGCGGACAGGCGTCGCAGCGCCTCGTCCGCGTCCCAGTCGGCGCCGAGCAGATCGGGGCCGAGATAGCCGACCACGTCCTCCTCGGCCGAGCGCGGGACGATCTCGAGGAGCCCGAGCTCGAAGCCGACCGCCTGCCAGTCCTCGGTCTCGAGGACGATCCGGGCCTGGAACGCCGGCCGGTGCCACTTCGGCCGCTCGCCCTCGCCGCGGGCGTAGAGGTGCCAGCTCCCCTCCATCTTGAGGTGGGAGTGGATCAGCGCGTCGCCGACCCGCATCAGCAGGTGCTTGCCGCGGGGGACGACCTCGTCGATCGTCTCGCCGGTGAGGTCGACCGTCGCGTACTTCGGCACGCGGACGTCGCACCGGGTCAGGACCTCGCCGTCCAGCGCCTCGGCGAGGTTGTGGGCGGATCGGTAGACGGTGTCACCCTCGGGCACGCGGGCTCCCTCCGGCGCTCACGAGCGCATCCTCAGGCCGCGCGGATTCGCGACGAAGCCGGCGGCGACGAGGGCGTCGCCGAAGGGCGTGCCGAGCGCGAAGACGCCGTCGATCTTCTCGACGGTCAGCTTCTCGACCCCGCGGGAGCGGACGAGCTGCGAGAGGGCGCCGGCCGCGTCGGCGAGGGCCGCCTCGTCGGCGGTGAAGGTGAGGGCGGTCTTGCCGCCGCGCTCGAGGTAGACCGCGAGCGCTCCGTCGACGACGGCGACCAGCGCGCCGGCCTTCCGACCGGGGCGGTGCCCCTCGCCCTGCGGCCACGGCAGAGCGGCGCCGAACGGATTGGCGGGGTCGGTCGCCGCCAGCGCGAGCACCGGTCGTGAGCGCTCCTGCGCCTCGTCCTGCGGGGCGAACGTGCGGAGCCGGTCGACGCTGCCGGCGGTGCCGAACTGTGCTGCTCCCAGCTTCTCGATGAAGTAGCCCCTCCGGGCGCGGCCCTGCTGCTCGAAGCCGCTCAGCACCTTGTAGGCGAGGGCGAAGCCGCCCAGGACGCCCTCGGCCTGCACGGAGCCGCGGGTGACGATCCCGTACCGCTCGAGCAGCGTCTCGCCGAGCGCGTGCCCGCGTATCGTCGCGTCCGACTCCGCGAGCGGCACGATCGACCAGCGGCCGCCGGCGGTCGGCGGCCCCACGCGGGTGGCCATCGTGGGGCGGGCGGTCATCCGGCCCCGGGGCGCGCGGGCGCGGGCGGGGGCGCGCGGCTGGCGGTGGGCGCCGCCGGTCGAGCCGACGAGGGTGCGCAGCGGCGCCAGGGTGTCGTTCGTGACGAGCCCGGCCCAGACCAGCTCCCACAGGGCCTCGACGAGGCCCGCGTCGTCGGTGGAGCCGACCGCGTCGGAGAGCTGGCGGAAGAAGTAGCCGCCGCCCGAGCCGAGCACGCCGACGATCTCCTGCTGGAGCTCGGTCAGGGTCACGGACTCGGCGGCGGGGACGGGGAGGGTCAGCCCTGCCGTGTCGGCGAGATGGAGGCTCACCCAGCCGTCGTTGCCGGGCAGGGTGCCCGCGCCGGCCCAGAGGACCTCGCCGGTCGCGGTGAGCTCGTCGAGCATCGCGGGGGAGTAGTCGCGCACCCGGGCGGGCAGGATCAGCGACTCCCAGGCGGACGCGGGGATGGGCGCGCCGGCCAGCTGGTCGATCACGGAGGCCACGCCGTCGATGCCGCGGAGCGAGCCGCCGACGTGCTGCCAGGCGGGGAGGAAGCGGGCGTACGCGGCCGCGTCCACCGGCTCCACCTCCTTGCGGAGTGCGGCGAGAGAGCGGCTGCGCAGGCGGCGCAGCACCTCGGCATCGCACCACTCGGTCCCGGTGCCGGTGGGGCGGAACTCGCCCTCCGAGACGCGGCGCTCGCCCGCGAGGCGGCGCAGGGTGTCGGTGACGACCGCGACTCCGAGGCCCAGGCGGGTGGCGACCGCGGCGGCGGTGAAGGGGCCGTGGGTGCGCGCGTAGCGGGCGACGAGGTCGCCGAGCGGATCGCGGACCGGGTCGATGAAGGCGACGGGGACGCCGATCGGCAGGGGCACGCCGAGAGCGTCGCGGAGCCGGGAGGCGTCCTCCATCGCGGCGTACCGCTGCTCACCGCCGAGGCCCACGGGCAGGACGCGCTTGGCCTTCACGAGCGCGGCCACGTCGGCCTCGAGCACCGCGCGCTCGATCGCGGGCGCCTTCGCGACGTCCGCCGAGGCGACCGATTCGTCGACCAGGCGCTCCCCGAGCTCGTCGAGCGTCAGCGGGCCGAGCAGCCGGAGCAGGTCGGCGGCGCCCTCGAGCCCGCGGAGGCGGCGCTCGGGCTCGACGCGCTGCAGCTCGCGCTCGATCTGCGCGAGGACGGCCGGGTCGAGCAGCTCGCGCAGCTCCGCCCGGCCGAGCAGCTCGCCGAGGAGCGTCGCGTCGACCGAGAGCGCCGCGGCACGGCGCTCGGCGAGCGGGCTGTCGCCCTCGTACATGAAGGCGGCGACGTAGCCGAAGAGCATGGACCGCGCGAACGGACTGGCGGTCGGCGTCTCGACCTCGAGGATCCGCAGCTCGCGCCCGTCCAGCCGCGCGGCGAGCCGGAGCAGCGCGGGCAGGTCGTAGACGTCCTGGAGGCACTCGCGGACGGTCTCGAGGATGATCGGGAAGGTCGGGTAGGTGCGGGCGACGTCGAGCAGCTGCGCCGCCCGCTGCCGCTGCTGCCAGAGCGGGGAGCGCTTGCCCGGGTTGTACCTCGGGAGCAGGAGCGCCCGCGCCGCGCACTCGCGGAACCGGGCGGCGAAGAGGGCGGAGCCGCCGACCTCGCTCGTGACCAGCTGCTCCAGCTCCTCGCGCTCGAACAGGAACAGCTCGGAGCCCGGCGGCTCCGACTCCGTGTCGGGGATCCGCACGACGATGCCGTCGTCCCCGGCCATGGCCGCTCCGTCGACGCCGTGCCGCTCGCGGACGCGAGCGCCGATGGCGAGCGCCCATGGCGAGTGCACCTGCATCCCGTACGGGGAGTGCAGCACCAGCCGCCAGTCGCCCAGCTCGTCGCGGAAGCGCTCGAGCACGAGGGTGCGGTCGTCCGGGATCTGCCCTGTGGCCAGGCGCTGCTCGTCGAGGAAGGAGAGGAGGTTGTTGGTCGCGTACTCGTCGAGCCCGGCCGCCGTGCAGCGCTCGCGGGCCGTCTCGGGGGCGGCGGCGCCCACCTCGCGGGTGAACGCCCCGATCGCCTCGCCGAGCTCGGCGGGGCGCCCCTGCGAGTCGCCCTTCCAGAACGGGAGGCGCCCTGGCTCGCCGAACGCCGGCGTCACGATCACGCGGTCGTAGGTGATCTCCTGGATGCGCCAGCTGGTGGCTCCGAGCGCGAAGACGTCGCCGACGCGGGACTCGTAGACCATCTCCTCGTCGAGCTCTCCGACGCGGTTGCCGGTCGAGCCCGGCTCGCCGACCATGAACACGCCGAAGAGCCCGCGGTCGGGGATGGTGCCGCCGCTGGTGACGGCGAGGCGCTGGGCGCCGGGCCGGCCGGTGAGCGTGTTCGCGTCGCGGTCCCAGACGAGCCGCGGCCGCAGCTCCGCGAACTGGTCGGAGGGGTAGCGGCCCGAGAGGAGGTCGAGGGTCGCCTCGTAGGCGGAGCGGGGCAGGGACACGAAGGGGGCGCTGCGGCGGACGGTGTCGAACCAGTCGTCCACGTCGAGGCTCTCGAGGGCGGTCGCGGCGACGGTCTGCTGCGCGAGGATGTCGAGCGGGTTCGCGGGGACGGCGATCGCCTCGATCAGGCCCGAGCGCATCCGCTCCGTCGTCACGGCGGAGTGGAGGAGGTCGGCCCGGTGCTTGGGGTAGAAGGACCCGCGCGAGACCTCGCCGACCTGGTGGCCGGCTCGACCCACGCGCTGCAGGGCGCTCGCGACAGAGGGCGGCGTCTCGACCTGGACGACGAGGTCGACCGCGCCCATGTCGATCCCCAGCTCGAGGCTCGAGGTCGCGACCACGCAGCGCAGGCGGCCGGACTTCAGGTCGTCCTCGATGATCGCGCGCTGCTCCTTGCTCACCGAGCCGTGGTGGGCGCGGGCGAGCAGCGGCTCCT
Source organism: Rathayibacter sp. AY1D2 (assembly GCF_002932695.1). Taxonomy (NCBI): domain Bacteria; kingdom Bacillati; phylum Actinomycetota; class Actinomycetes; order Micrococcales; family Microbacteriaceae; genus Rathayibacter; species Rathayibacter sp. AY1D2. Next base: position 21,737 of record NZ_PSVX01000011.1, read on the forward strand.
CGTCGGGCGCGGACTGCCCGCTGCCGCTCGTGCCCCCGGCCGCTCCCATCGCCTCGGCCGGGGAGCGGCGGACGGAGGAGGAGGCCGCCTCGGCGAGCAGGGCCCCGACGGCGACGGGCTCGCCCGCCTCGCGCGCCCGCTCCCCGGCGAGCTCGCGGCGCTCGGCGTAGATCTCGTTGAGCCGGGCGGTCAGCCGCTCGGCGAGGCGGCGGGAGTTCGCGAAGACGATGGAGGAGGTGTGCGCGAGGACCCGGTCGACGATCGACTCCTCGACGTGCGGCCAGATCGACCCGCTCTGCGGACCGGTGGCCCCCATCGTCGATCCGTCCTGCGGAGCCGCCGTCCCCAGCTCGGACATGTCCTCGACCGGGACGACGACGCTGAGGTCCCACTGCTTCTCGGACGCCGGAGCCACGATCGCGACCGGGGAGCGGCCGGCGAGGAACCGGGCCACCTCCTCGCGCGGACGCACCGTCGCCGAGAGGCCGATGCGCTGCACCGGCTTCGGGAGCAGGGCGTCGAGCCGCTCGAGGGAGACGGCGAGGTGCGCCCCGCGCTTGGTCGACGCGACCGCGTGGACCTCGTCGACGATGACCGTCTCGACGCCGCGGAGCGACTCGCGCGCCGCCGAGGTGAGCATGAGGTAGAGCGACTCGGGGGTCGTGATCAGGATGTCCGGCGGCGTCTTCTGCAGCACGCGCCGCTCGGCGGCGGGCGTGTCTCCCGACCGCACCCCGACGGTGACCGTGGCCGGCGCGCTGCCGATGCCCTCGGCGCTCAGCCGCAGCGCCGTCTGGGTGACGCCGACGAGCGGCGAGCGGAGGTTGCGCTCGACGTCGACGCCGAGAGCCTTCAGCGGCGAGACGTAGAGCACGCGCGTGCGGTGCTGCGGATCCTCCGGCGGCGGGCCCTGCACGAGCCGGTCGATCGCCCAGAGGAAGGCCGAGAGCGTCTTGCCGGAGCCGGTGGGAGCGACCACGAGGGCGTGCGCTCCACTCGAGATGGCCGACCAGGCGCCCTCCTGGGCGGCGGTCGGCGCCGGGAACGCGCCCTCGAACCACGCGCGCGTGGCGGGGGAGAAGCGCTCGAGGACGTCCGGCATGAATCCATCCTCCCTGCCACCTCCGACATTGCCGGGGCCGCGGCCCGGGGGCGAGCCCTTGACGCGGGGGAGTCCGCCCGTCAGGCGAAGCCGAGACGCACGAACGTGCCGATGTCGGCGAGCTCGGCCTGCCCGACTCCGTGGGCGACGCCCTCGTAGACCCGGGCGTCGAGCGCCGTGTGCTCCGGGAACCAGGCCGCCGCGTCCCGCACGAGCTCCTCCGGGATCACCGTGTCGAGCGTCCCGCGGCCCCAGAACACCGGCGGACGCTCGCGGGCGAGCCGCTCGTCAGCGTCGTCGCCCTCGGCGAGCGGGACCACGAACCCGGACAGGGCGACCGCGAAGGCGAAGCGGCCCGGCGCGCGCCGCAGCAGCTGCACCGCCAGCGCGGCGCCCTGGGAGAAGCCCAGCAGCCCCACCGGGCCCGGGTGCTCCAAACCGTCGAGCCACTCGATCACCCCCGCCGCCGCCGCTTCGACGGCCTCGGGATCGGCCCGCGGCTCGTCCGGCACCAGCGGGACACGGAGGGGCCACCACGCGTTCGCCCCGCCGCCCAGGGCGAGAGGCGCCCGGAGGGACGCGAGGACCGGCTCCAGCGGCAGGTAGGCGCCGAGCGAGAACAGGTCCCCCTCGTGCGAGCCGTAGCCGTGCAGCAGCACCAGGAGGGGCCTGCCGACGCGGTCGCGCTCGGAGGAGGACCACAGCACCGCGTTCGCGTCGATTCCCATCGCACCATCATCCCCCTGAGTGCGGGATCGCCGCCGCCGGTCGGAACACCAGCCGCGAAGGGTGAGAATGGCTGCATGAGCGTGCGCACCCCTGACCCGAACTCCGGGTGGCTGTCCGACGACGAACTCGCCGAGATCCGCCGGCGGCTCCCGCTGCTGTACGTGGAGGCCGTGCCCGTCCGGGTCGACGGGCTCGGGCAGGTCACCGAGGTCGGCGTGCTCCTGCGCGCGACCCCCTCCGGCCAGATCACCCGCACGATCGTCTCGGGCCGCGTGATGTACGGCGAGACGTTGCGCGACGCGCTGTTCCGCCACCTCGAGAAGGATCTCGGCCCCATGGCCTTCCCCCTCCTCCCGGCGAGCCCGCTCCCCTTCCACGTCGCCGAGTACTTCCCGATGCCCGGCATGGGACCGTTCACCGACGACCGCCAGCACGCGGTCTCCCTCGCCTACGTCGTGCCCGTCACCGGCACCTGCGACCCCCGCCAGGACGCCCTCGAGCTCACCTGGATGACCCCCGACGAGGCCTGCTCCGACGCGATCTCCGCCGAGATGGAGGGCGGGCGGGGCGCGCTGATCCGCGCCGCGCTCGCTTCCGTCGGCCGCCTGTCCTAGCGGCGCGGATCGGCCGCGGTGCTTCCTGCGCCGATAGCGGCGCGCCGCGGTCGGCTCGCAGGGACAGCAGGCCGCCTGGAGCATCGTGCGTCCGCCTGGACCGATTCGCCGGCACGCGACTCGGCCGTTCGGCTTGTGGATCCGGCATCCACGGGACCTCTGTGACCGGGCGAGGAGAGGCGGCGCTCCTGCCCGACGACGGCGCAGCAGGGGACCGCCTGATCAGGACGCGGTGAGGACTTCCGGAGCTCCCTGCGCGGGACTCCGCTCGAAGAGGTGAAGCGGGAACGACGAAGGGCCGGGGCCCGCGACCAGTAGTCGCGGGCCCCGGCCCTTCGTGATGTCGGCGCCCTGATCAGGACGAGCGCTGAGGTGCGATCACCGAACGCTCAGCCCGGTCGCGACACGCTCTGCGCGTCGCAACCGTGCTTGAAGCCGAGCGCGGAGCGCCGCTACGCGGCGCACAAAACGGTTCAGCCCTGCGCGCGGCGGCCGCCGCGGCGGGCGCCGCCGCCGGCGGACTCGCGGGCGGGAGCGGCCGAGGCCGCTCCGCCGGTCGCGGTGCTGTAGAACGAGCGCGATCCGCCCGAGGTCGAGGGGGCACCGGCGGCCGAGCGGCTGCGGCCTCCGCGGGCGCCGCCGCGGGCGGGTCCCTCGGCGGCGGTGCGGTCGCGGCGGGGGCGGTCGCCTCCGCCGGTCGCGGCACCCGTCGAGCGTCCGCCGCGGGGTGCGGCGGTGCCCTCGGTGCGGGCCGCGCGCTTGCGCTGCGCGTTGGCGCCCTGCGAGCGTCCGCCCTGCGACTGGCCGCGGACGGGCTCGACGACGGCGCTGGGGGTGACGTACGGAGCGACGTCGCCGACGAGCTTCGCGACGGCGGCCGAGTCGGCCGTCACCTGCTGGGGCGCGACCTGGATCGCGGCCTTGCGGAGGAGGGTCTTCACGTCGCTGCGCTGCGTGGGCAGGACGACGGTGACGACGTCTCCCTCGCTGCCGGCGCGGGCGGTGCGGCCCGAGCGGTGCAGGTACGCCTTGTGCTCCATCGGCGGGTCGACGTGGATGACGAGCTCGACGTCGTCGACGTGCACGCCGCGGGCGGCGACGTCGGTGGCGACGAGGACCTTGACGGTGCCGGCGCCGAACGCGGCGAGGTTGCGGTCGCGGGCGACCTGCGAGAGGTTGCCGTGCAGGTCGACCGCGGGGATGCCCTGGCCGGTGAGCTGCTTGGCGAGCTTCTTCGCGTGGTGCTTGGTGCGCATGAAGAGGATGCGGCGGCCGGTGCCGGACGCGAGGGTCTTCACGAGCGCGTTCTTGGCGTCGAGGCCGTCGACCTCGAACACGTGGTGGGTCATCAGCGCGACGGGCGAATTGGCCTCGTCGACCGAGTGGAGCACCTCGTTCTGGAGGTACTTCTTGACCAGCTTGTCCACGCCGTTGTCGAGCGTCGCGGAGAACAGCAGGCGCTGCCCGCCGCGGGGGGTCTTGTCGAGGATGCGCGTGACGACCGGCAGGAAGCCGAGGTCGGCCATGTGGTCGGCCTCGTCGAGGACGGTGATCTCGACGGCGTCGAGGTTCACGAAGCCCTGCTTCATCAGGTCCTCGAGGCGGCCCGGACAGGCCACGACGATGTCGACGCCCTGCTTGAGCGCGGCGACCTGGCGCTGCTGCGAGACGCCTCCAAAGATCGTGGTGGTGACGATGCCGTAGGCGTCGGCGAGGGGCTGCATCGCGGCGGTGATCTGCGTGGCGAGCTCGCGGGTCGGCGCGAGGACGAGTCCGAGCGGGCGGCCGGGGCGGCGGCGTCCGCCGGCGAGCGAGCCGCCGAGTCGGGCGATCATCGGGATGGAGAAGGCGAGGGTCTTGCCGGAGCCGGTCTTGCCGCGGCCGAGGACGTCGCGTCCGCCGAGGGTGTCGGGCAGCGTGTCGACCTGGATCGGGAAGGGCTCGGTGATGCCGCTCGCGGTGAGCGCGGCCACGAGGGGGGCCGGCACGCCGAGGGCGCTGAAGGAGAGGGGGGTGTTCGACATGGAGTGGTGCCTTTCGGGGGCATCATGCCGATCGAGGACGCGCGGGCGGTGGCCGGGGCGCGGGTGATCGGCGTTCGGGCGAAGGTGACGGTGGTCACATCCGTTCGCCGTACGATTCGGTGCGCGCGGCCGGGGGCCTCATGCACGTGCGCCAGATGGTCGGGACGGATCCTCGACGGTCAGAGTCCTAGGGGACAAGGGGCGTTCTACGACGCGGGGGAGCGCAGTCGCTGCGCTCGCACCGTCCCACTCTAGTGGATGCCGATCCATCCGCGCATCGCGGCCTGCACGCGGGAGCCGTCGCGGTCGCTCAGCTTGGTCCCGACGAAGTCGCCCGCCCAGTCCGAGGTCTGCACGCGGAAGGCCGGCTCCGGGTCGCGCAGGGTCTTCAGGATGACGGCGGCGACGTCGGACGGGTCCTGCGCGTGGGTCGAGGAGAAGGACGACGCGGCGCGGTCGAGGTAGGCGCCGAGCGCCGGCGAGTAGGGGCCGGCCTGCGCGAGCATCGCCGCCGCGTCGATGCCGACGTTCTCGACGAAGCTGCTGCGGACCGCTCCCGGCTCGATCAGCGACACGTGGACGCCGACGGAGGCGGCGACCGGGGCGAGCGCCTCGAAGAACCCCTCGACCGCGAACTTCGCCGCGCAGTAGTCCTCGTTGAACGGCTGCCCGATCGCGCCGCCGACGCTCGAGACGGTGACGATGCGACCGCGGGACGAGCGCAGCATCGGCATCGCGGCGCGGGTGACCGCGACGGTGCCGAAGAAGTTGACCTCCATCACGCGGCGCAGCTCCTCCGGATCCTCCAGCTCGAGGGTGCCGAGGTGGCCGGCTCCGGCGTTGTTCACGAGGGCGTCGAGACCGCCGAGCTCCTCCTCCACGGCGCGGAGGCAGCCGGCGACGGAGTCCGCGTCGGTCACGTCGAGCGCCCGCAGGTCGAGCTCGACGCGTGCCTCGGCGGCGGCGGCGCGCAGGCCCTCCGCCCGCTCCGGATCCCGCACGGTGGCGACCACCCGCCAGCCCGCGCGCGCGGCCTCGATCGCGGTGGCGCGGCCGATGCCGGTGGAGGTTCCGGTGACGAGGAGGACGGGACGGGGCATGCGGCTTTCCTGCTTTCCGGCGCACGACGGCGCCGCCCGGAGGCTATCGGCCGCCCCTCCGAGAACGTCCAGGGTCGGTGTCAGCCCCGGTAGCGCTCGCCGACCGGCACCTCGACCGGCAGCCGGTTGCCCGCCTGGGCGAGCGGGCAGGCCCAGGCCGGGTCGTAGGCGCAGGAGGGGTTGTAGGCGAAGTTGAAGTCGAGGACCAGCGTCCCCGGGGCGGAGCCCGGACCGAGGTCGGCGCCCTTCACGGTGTCCAGGAGGTAGCGGCCACCGCCGTAGGTGCCGCCGGGTGTCCCCGCGAGGGCGTCCTTGACCGGCAGGAACAGGCCTCCGCCGTAGGACGCGAGGCGCCAGACGTCGAGGCTGCCGGCGTCCGGCACCTCGACCGTGCCGATCAGCTCGAAGGGGACGGTGCCGTCGGTGCCGGTCTCCACGTCCATCCGCCGCGCCTCCTCGGCGGGGGCCACCTCGAGCTCGAAGCGCCAGGCCGCGTCGTAGGGCGCGATCGGCAGCGAGCGGAAGTGCGCACGGTCGGCCGGGAGGAGGGGGGTGGAGGGGTGCTGCGCGAAGAGCGCGTTGCGCCCGCGGATCCAGGACGCGTGCGCGGCGAGCAGGTCCACGTTCGAGAGCCGGCGCACCTCCGCGTAGAGGGCCTGGACGTGGCGGCGCCAGTCCGACACCTCGACCGCGTTCGTGAGGCGGCGGCGGGGCGAGACGCCGTCGTCGTCCTGCTCCTCCTCGTCGGCGGAGGGCCACTGGAGGCGCAGGAGCTCCGAGCGCGACAGCTCGGTCTCCTCCTCGGCGACACCGTCGGGGCTCATGCGGCGGACTCCCCGCGCGGGCGGGTGTCGGCACCGACATCGTGGCGCCAGGACGGGGCGAGGGAGCGGATGCGGATGCCGCGCCACTGCCAGAACGCCCACATCGACGGCCAGAGCGCGGCCGAGGCGAGGCCCGCCGAGAACTCGAGGCGGTCGCGGAAGAGCGTGCGCCCGTCGGGGAGCGGGGCGACGGCCATGCGGTGGTCCCACGCGGTGATCAGTCGGAGGGAGCCGGTGAGGGGACCGCCGCTGTCGCGCAGGATCCGCACGTCGGGCATCGAGGGGACGCGGCGGTAGGAGAGGTCGATCTCCTGCGCGCCCATCGGCACGATCCCGAGGGCGTCCATCGCGACCTCGTGGGAGCCGAGCCCCCAGGTCGGGCGGAAGCCGCCCTCGTCCAGCGACGCGGCGGTCAGGAGCGGGGACATCACCTCCCGGAACACGGCCGGACTCTGCAGGGCGCGCCAGGCGGAGTCGGCGTCGGTGTCGAGCACGTGCTTGAGCATCACCTTCACGAGGGACATCCTCCTCCGCCCGCCCCGGCGCGGGAACCGGGTGCGCGCGGAGCCCCGGACGTGTATGCGCCTCCGGTGCTCGCTACCGTGTCAGGGTGACCGCTCCCGCCGCCTCCGTCGACCAGTCGACCTACCAGATCCGCTTCGAGTGGGGGGCCCGCGCCCTCCGCGTGCTCGCCCCCGCCCACGTCACGGTGCTCGTCGACGCTCTGCCCGGAGGCGAGAGCCCCGACCTCGGGGGAGTGGAGGGCCGCGTCGTCCGCGCGGGCCTGGCCGACCGCTCGGCCGTCGCCCGCTGGATCCTGGAGCGCCAGCACGAGAACGGCGGGCGCACCAGCGTCAACGTGATCGCCCTCGGCGACATCGATGACAGCGGAGCGGCGCGGTTCGCGATGGAGGACCAGCTGGCGGCCGGCGCCGTCGTCGACGCGCTCATCGGGCTGGGCATCGACCACGTCTCGCCCGAGGCCGCGGTGGCCTGCGCGTCCTACGAGGGCCTGCGCCGGGCGTGCGCGCATCTGCTCACCGCGTCCGAGTCCGGCCGCCTGCTCGCCGCCGAGGGGCGGGCGGACGAGGTCCGGGCCGCTGCCCGGGTCGACACCGTCGACGAGGTGGCGGTCCTCCGCTGACCCGCCGCTCCGGCGGGCGCGGCCTCCGAGCGGTGCAGGGCGTCCGCGGAGCGCACAAGCCCCTGCGGATCCGAGCCGCCGCCTCGACCACTCGCCCGCCCCCGGCGTAGCGTTCGGCGGAGGCGGTCCCTCCGTCCCCGCCCCGACCGAAAGCTGGCCCGCATGAAAGCCGTCCTCAACGACGTCGTCCTCGCCGACGCCCCCGACTCCGACCTGATCTCGATCGAGGGCAACTGGTACTTCCCGCCGTCGAGCATCGCCGAGGGCGTGCTCGTCGAGAGCCCTACGCCCTACACCTGCCCGTGGAAGGGCGAGTGCCAGTACTTCTCGGTGCAGACCGGCGACGGCCTGCAGAAGGACAAGGCCTGGTCGTACCCGCACCCCTACCCGACGGCGTTCGACCGCGTCGGCAAGGACTTCTCGGGCTACGTCGCCTTCGACCGCTCGGTCCGCGTCTCCGACTGACCCGTCCCGCCGCGGTGCCGCTCCCGGTGCCGCGGCGGTGCGTCAGCCGCGCGGGGCGGCGGCGCGCGCCCGGTACGCCCGGACCTTCGACCGGTTCCCGCATCGCTGCATCGAGCACCAGCGGCGCGACCCGGCTCGGGACGTGTCGAGGTAGAGCATCCGGCACTCCGGATCCGCGCAGCGCCTCAGCCGTCCGGCCACGGCCGGGCCCAGCAGCCCCACGGCCTCCCGGGCGATGGACGCGAGCGCCTGCCTGCCCGCCGCGTGGAGCCGTCCTGCCTGCCGCGATCCGCCGCTCAGCACCGGCGGGATATCGGGCATCGCCGCGACCAGGTTGACCACGTCGACGTCGCGCGGGTCGGGCGCGGTGCCCGCCTCGGCCGCGACGGCCAGCCGGGCGATCGCGCCTCGGAGCATCAGCGCGTCGTCGAGGCGCGCGTCCCGGCTCTCGGGGACGACCGCCTCGAAGCGCTCGGCGAGCCAGGCGGCCAGGGCGGCATCGGAGTCGAGGTGCTCGGCCGCTCCCGGAGGCAGTGCTCCGGTCGTGGCGAAGTCGAGTGCGAGGCTTCCGGAGTCGAACCACCAGCGCCGGCCGTCGGCCTCGGGGAGCCACTGCCCGGTGACCGGCGTGCGGCCGCCGTGAGAGGCCTCGTCCGGGGTCACGGCGCCGGGACCGGTCGGCGCCGCCACTGGATCGCGTTCGCGGGCTCGAACCGGCGCGCGCAGCGGCCGCAGGCCAGGGGCCGGGTGGGCCGGCGATGGCGGTAGAAGAGGTGTCCGCCCGGGCAGGTGCCGACCCACGGCGCGAGCTCGTCCGCGGTCGGGTTGCTGTGGGTGCGCGATCCCGTGTAGCCGAGCCGTGCCGCGATCCGCCGCCACGGCGGTCCGTGCCCGGCGTCGGGCCCGGCGAGCGCGTGCGCGACCTCGTGCAGGAGGGTCTGCCGGACCTCCTCGTCGCTCCAGCGGGCGGCGAGGTGGCGCGAGACCGTGATCCGGCGGCGCGTCCAGTGGCAGGCGCCGCCGCGGGTGCGCGCGTGGTCGAGCGCGAAGGACCAGGAGGGGTCGAGGTGCTCCTCGATCAGCGCGTCGGCCCAGCGGGCCACGTCCTCGAGGTCGGCCACCGGTGGCGCTGCCTAGGACTCGTCGCCGTCGGCGCGGCGGCGGCCGCGGGCGGTGCCGTCGGTGCGGGCTTCGCGGTCGGTCCCGTCCTGGAACTCGGAGGCGGCGGCGTAGCCCAGGCGCGCGACCTCGAGCTCCTCCTCGGGGACCCCGACGCGTTCGCCGAGGGCGGTCGCGGCGTCGAAGTCGCGCATCGCCCGGCCGTACTCGCCCAGCTCGAAGAAGGTGAGGCCGCGGTGCTTGAGCGCGAAGGAGTGCTCGAGGTGCCACTCGTGCGTGCGGGCCTCCTCGACGCAGAGCGCGAGCTCCGAGAGGGCCTCGTCGGTGCGGCCCCGCAGCTGCATGAGGCGGGCGCGGCGGACGCGGGCGGTGAGCAGCTCGGCGCGGTCGCCGGAGAAGCGGGTGCGGCGGACGGCCTCGTTCGCGAGGTCCCACGCCTCGTCGACGCGCCCGAGCAGGCGCAGCAGCTCCGCCTTCTCGGTGAGCGCGGCGAGGCTGCGCAGCGCGCCGATCTCCTCCAGGCGCTCCTGGGCGGCGTCGACGTCGATCTCCTCGTGGAGGGTCGCGGGGTCGTGGCGGATGATGATGCTCAGGGCGATGCTTCCTCGTGGAGTGCGGATCCGGATCGTCGCGCGCGGCGGACGAGAGGACGGTCGGGGTCGCTGACCCCGGCGTCGAGTGTACCGGCGGGTCCCCGGACGGCGCCCCGACGCGCGGCCCGGGTCAGCCCCGTCGCACCTGGAAGATGCTCCGCGCCGGCAGCGGCGACGGGGTGGCGGTCTCGTCCGTGACGACGAGGGCGCCGGCGATGAAGTTCTCGAGCTCCCGCCCCTGCACCAGCTTGGAGGGCGCGGGGTCGGAGGCGAGGCGCCGCGGCAGGCCGTCGAGCGGCAGCGGATCGGCCGAGGCGAGCATCACCACGTTCCCGAAGCGCTTGGCCTTGAGCATCTGGGTGTCGGTCATGATCGCGGTGTGCGCGAAGACGGAGGCGAGCGTCGCGGCCTGGGCGCGGGCGAAGGCGAGCGCGCCGCCGTCTGCCACGTTCACCGCGACCAGGCCGCCGGGGGCGAGCAGCGGCGCGATCGCCCCGTAGAACTCGGCGCTGGTCACATGCGCGGGAGTGCGCGCGCCCGAGAAGATGTCGACGACGACCACGTCGACCGTGCCGCGCAGCCCGGGCGGCAGCTTGCCGAGCACCTCGCGGGCGTCGCCCTGGCGGATGCGGATCTGCGCCCCGCGGGGAAGCGGGAGCGCCTCGCGCACCAGCTCGACCAGAGCGCCCTCGATCTCGACGACCTGCTGGCGCGAGCCCGGCCGGGTCGCGGCGACGTAGCGGGGGAGGGTCAGCGCTCCGGCGCCCAGGTGGAGCGCCGTGACGCTCTCGCCCTCGGGGGCGACGAGGTCGATCGCGTGGCCGATCCGGCGGACGTACTCGAACGAGAGGTGCGTCGGATCCGCGAGGTCGACGTGCGACTGCGGAGTGCCGTCGACGACCAGGGTCGCCGCCTCGGGCGAGTGGCGGTCGGGCTCGATCCGCGCGGTGTACCCGCTGGCGAGCACGGCGCGGGGGTGCTCGGAGTCGTCTCCGCGTCGGCGGCCGGTGCGTTCCTGCATCCGACCAGTCTGCCGCGGCGGCGGGACGGCGGGGCTCCGCGCCCGGCCCGGTCGGATCGATCCGGGAGGCCGCGGCCTCGTATACCGGACCCCGCGGGGCGGCGCAAGCATCCGCACTTGCGCGGCGTGGCGCGATGCGGCTATATTCGTACTTTGCGCTCCCGAGTACCCATGCCCTCATATCGCGGTCGGCAGGTCACCGGAACCCGGCATCAGATGGTGGATGCCGTTGCCACACTCTAGCCCCGCCCCCAAGACCGAGTCGCCTCGGTCCGCACGGCGTGCGGGCAGGGGTGGCGGCCCGTCCGGCGGGAGCCCACTCCACACATCCCACAGATTGAGACCCGCGAGGGTCTACGGAGGTTCCTTCCTTGGCTGCTGCGTCCACCGCGACCACCACCTCACCCAAGAACGGACGCGGAGCTTCGCGTCTCTCGTTCGCCAAGATCAGCGACACCCTGACCGTTCCGGATCTGCTCGCGCTGCAGACCGAGAGCTTCGACTGGCTCGTCGGCTCGGAGGCGTGGAAGACCCGCGTCGCCGAGGCGAAGGCCGCCGGCCGGGAGGACCTCCCCGCCAACTCCGGCCTCGACGAGATCTTCGAGGAGATCTCCCCGATCGAGGACCTCAGCGAGACGATGCAGCTGAGCTTCACGAACCCGTACCTCGAGCCCGAGAAGTACACGATCGAGGAGTGCAAGGAGCGCGGCAAGACCTACGCCGCTCCGCTGTACGTCGAGGCCGAGTTCATGAACCACCTCACGGGTGAGATCAAGACCCAGACGGTCTTCATGGGCGACTTCCCGCTGATGACCGAGAAGGGCACGTTCATCATCAACGGCACCGAGCGTGTCGTCGTGTCCCAGCTCGTGCGCAGCCCCGGCGTCTACTTCGAGCGCCAGCAGGAGAAGACGTCCGACAAGGACATCTACTCCGCCCGCGTCATCCCGAGCCGCGGCGCCTGGCTCGAGTTCGAGATCGACAAGCGCGACCAGGTCGGCGTGCGCATCGACCGCAAGCGCAAGCAGTCGGTCACCGTGTTCCTCAAGGCCCTCGGCCTCACGAGCGAGGAGATCCTCGAGCAGTTCGCCGGCTACGAGTCGATCGAGCTGACCCTCGAGAAGGACAACATCCTCACCAAGGAGGACGCCCTCCGCGACATCTACCGCAAGCTCCGTCCGGGCGAGCAGGTCGCCGCCGAGGCCGCCCGCGCGCTGCTGGACAACTTCTACTTCAACTCCAAGCGCTACGACCTCGCGAAGGTCGGCCGCTACAAGATCAACCGCAAGCTCGGCATCGACAAGGCGCTGTCCGACTCGGTGCTCACGGTCGAGGACATCATCGCGACCATCAAGTACCTGGTCGCCCTGCACGACGGTCGCACCGCCCTCCCCGGCGTGCGCGACGGCGAGCCGGTCGAGCTGCGTCTCGACGTCGACGACATCGACCACTTCGGCAACCGCCGCATCCGCGCGGTCGGCGAGCTGATCCAGAACCAGGTCCGCACCGGACTGTCCCGCATGGAGCGCGTCGTCCGCGAGCGCATGACCACGCAGGACATCGAGGCGATCACCCCGCAGACCCTGATCAACGTGCGCCCCGTCGTCGCCGCGATCAAGGAGTTCTTCGGGACCAGCCAGCTGTCGCAGTTCATGGACCAGAACAACCCGCTCGCGGGTCTGACCCACAAGCGCCGCCTGTCGGCGCTCGGCCCCGGCGGACTCTCCCGCGAGCGCGCCGGCGTCGAGGTCCGCGACGTCCACCCCTCGCACTACGGCCGCATGTGCCCGATCGAGACCCCGGAAGGCCCGAACATCGGCCTGATCGGATCGCTCGCGTCCTTCGCGCGCATCAACTCGTTCGGCTTCATCGAGACCCCGTACCGCAAGGTCGTCGACGGCACCGTCACCTCGCAGATCGACTACCTCACCGCGTCCGAGGAGGACGAGTACCTGGTCGCCCAGGCGAACGCCCCCCTCACGAAGGACTTCCGCTTCGCGGAGGGCAAGGTCCTGGTCCGCCCCAAGGGCGGAGAGGTCGAGCTCGTCGACGCCGAGCGCGTCCACTACATGGACGTCTCGCCGCGCCAGATGGTCTCGGTCGCGACCTCGCTGATCCCGTTCCTCGAGCACGACGACGCGAACCGCGCGCTCATGGGCGCGAACATGCAGCGTCAGGCCGTCCCGCTGCTGCGCAGCGAGTCGCCCGTCGTCGGAACCGGCATGGAGGGCTTCGCGGCCATCGACGCCGGCGACGTCATCACCGCCGACAAGGCCGGTGTCGTCCAGGAGGTCTCCGCCGACTCCGTCACCGTCCAGCTGGACGAGGGCGGCACGCAGACCTACTTCCTCCGCAAGTTCGACCGCTCCAACCAGGGCACCTCGTACAACAACCGCGTGGTCGTCTCGGCCGGCGAGCGCATCGAGGTCGGCGAGGTCGTCGCCGACGGCCCCGCCACCGAGAACGGCGAGCTCGCGCTGGGCAAGAACCTGCTCGTCGCGTTCATGCCGTGGGAGGGCCACAACTTCGAGGACGCGATCATCCTCAGCCAGAACCTGGTGAAGGACGACGTCCTCTCCTCGATCCACATCGAGGAGTACGAGGTCGACGCCCGCGACACCAAGCTCGGCAAGGAGGAGATCACCCGCGACCTCCCCAACGTCAGCCCGGAGCTCCTGGCCGACCTGGACGAGCGCGGCATCATCCGCATCGGCGCCGAGGTCCGCCCCGGCGACATCCTCGTCGGCAAGGTCACGCCCAAGGGCGAGACCGAGCTCTCGGCCGAGGAGCGCCTGCTCCGCGCGATCTTCAACGAGAAGAGCCGCGAGGTCCGCGACACGTCGCTGAAGGTGCCCCACGGCGAGCAGGGCACGATCATCGGCGTCAAGGTGTTCGACGCGCAGGACGGCGACGACGAGCTCGGCTCGGGCGTCAACCAGCGCGTGGTCGTCTACATCGCCCAGAAGCGCAAGATCACCGAGGGCGACAAGCTCGCCGGCCGCCACGGCAACAAGGGCGTCATCTCGAAGATCCTGCCGGTCGAGGACATGCCGTTCCTCGCCGACGGCACCCCGGTCGACATCGTCCTCAACCCGCTCGGCGTCCCCGGCCGCATGAACTTCGGCCAGGTCCTCGAGATCCACCTCGGGTGGATCGCGAAGCAGGGCTGGAAGGTCGAGGGCCAGCCGGAGTGGGCCGCCCGCCTGCCCGAGCACGCCCGCGAGGCGGCGCCCGGCACCAAGGTCGCGACCCCCGTCTTCGACGGTGCGGCGGAGGAGGAGCTCGCAGGGCTCCTCGACTCCACCACCCCGACACGCGACGGAGAGCGCCTGATCGGCTCGTCCGGCAAGACGCAGCTGTTCGACGGCCGCTCCGGGGAGCCCTTCCCGGACCCGGTCTCGGTCGGCTACATGTACATCCTGAAGCTGCACCACCTCGTCGACGACAAGATCCACGCGCGCTCGACGGGCCCGTACTCGATGATCACCCAGCAGCCGCTCGGTGGTAAGGCGCAGTTCGGCGGACAGCGCTTCGGCGAGATGGAGGTGTGGGCCCTCGAGGCCTACGGCGCCGCCTACGCCCTCCAGGAGCTCCTCACCATCAAGTCGGACGACATCCTCGGCCGCGTGAAGGTGTACGAGGCCATCGTCAAGGGCGAGAACATCCAGGAGCCCGGCATCCCGGAGTCCTTCAAGGTCCTCATCAAGGAGATGCAGTCCCTGTGCCTGAACGTCGAGGTCCTCTCGGCCGACGGCACCGCGGTCAGCCTGCGCGACACCGATGACGAGGTCTACCGCGCCGCGGAAGAGCTCGGCATCAACATCTCCTCCCGGTTCGAGTCGTCCTCCGTCGACGACATCTGATCCGCGCCAGCATCTGACGACCTCCCGTCTCTGACGAGACACCCTGTTTTCCGACAAGGAGAAAACATTGCTCGACGTAACCACTTTCGATGAGCTGCGCATCGGCCTCGCAACGGCCGATGACATCCGTCGCTGGTCGCACGGTGAAGTGAAGAAGCCCGAGACCATCAACTACCGCACCCTGAAGCCCGAGAAGGACGGCCTGTTCGGCGAGCAGATCTTCGGACCCTCTCGCGACTGGGAGTGCTCCTGCGGCAAGTACAAGCGAGTCCGCTTCAAGGGCATCGTCTGCGAGCGCTGCGGCGTCGAGGTCACCAAGTCCTCGGTCCGCCGCGAGCGGATGGGCCACATCGAGCTCGCCGCCCCCGTCACCCACATCTGGTACTTCAAGGGCGTCCCCTCGCGCCTCGGATACCTGCTGGACATGGCGCCGAAGGACCTCGAGAAGGTCATCTACTTCGCGGCGTACATGATCATCGACGTGGACGACGACGGCCGTCACGCCGACATGCCCGGCCTCGAGAACGAGCTCCGGCTCGAGATCAAGACCCTCTCGGACCAGCGCGACTCCCGCATCGCGGACCGTCTGGCGCGCCTGGAGACCGACCTCGCCGCCCTGGAGGCGGAGGGCGCCAAGAGCGACCAGAAGCGCCGCACCAAGGACGGCGCCGAGAAGGAGATGGGCCAGATCCGCAAGTCCTTCGACGAGGACATCGCGCGGCTCGAGAGCGTGTGGGAGCAGTTCCGCACCCTCAAGGTCGGCGACCTCAAGCCCGAGGACGCGGTCTTCAACGAGCTCGTCGACCGGTACGGCGTCTACTTCGAGGCCTACATGGGCGCCGAGGCGATCAAGAAGCGCCTCGAGCAGTTCGACCTCCAGGCCGAGGCCGAGACGCTGCACCTGCAGATCGCCGAGGGCAAGGGCCAGAAGAAGATCCGCGCCATCAAGCGGCTGCGCGTCGTCAACTCGTTCCTCGCCACCGGCAACTCGCCGGCCGCGATGGTCCTCGACGTCGTCCCGGTCATCCCGCCGGAGCTGCGCCCGATGGTGCAGCTCGACGGAGGCCGGTTCGCGACCAGCGACCTGAACGACCTCTACCGTCGCGTGATCAACCGCAACAACCGACTCCGCCGCCTGCTCGACCTCGGTGCCCCCGAGATCATCGTGAACAACGAGAAGCGCATGCTCCAGGAGGCGGTCGACGCCCTCTTCGACAACGGCCGCCGCGGCCGCCCCGTCACCGGAACCGGCAACCGCGCCCTCAAGTCCCTGAGCGACATGCTCAAGGGAAAGCAGGGTCGCTTCCGCCAGAACCTGCTGGGCAAGCGCGTCGACTACTCGGGACGCTCGGTCATCATCGTCGGCCCGCAGCTCAAGCTGCACCAGTGCGGTCTGCCCAAGCAGATGGCGCTGGAGCTGTTCAAGCCGTTCGTGATCAAGCGCCTGATCGACCTGTCGCACGCGCAGAACATCAAGGCCGCCAAGCGCATGGTGGAGCGCTCGCGCCCGCAGGTGTGGGACGTGCTCGAGGAGATCATCCGCGAGCGCCCCGTCCTGCTGAACCGTGCGCCCACGCTGCACCGTCTCGGCATCCAGGCCTTCGAGCCCCAGCTGGTCGAGGGCAAGGCGATCCAGCTGCACCCGCTCGTCTGCGCCGCGTTCAACGCGGACTTCGACGGCGACCAGATGGCCGTCCACCTGCCGCTGTCCGTCGAGGCCCAGGCCGAGGCGCGCATCCTGATGCTCGCGTCGAACAACATCCTCAAGCCCTCGGACGGCCGTCCGGTCACCCTGCCCACGCAGGACATGATCATCGGCCTCCACCACCTGACGACGATCCGCGAGGGCGCCGCCGGCGAGGGCCGCGCGTTCTCCTCCGTCTCGGAGGCGATCCTCGCGAAGGACCAGGGCTCGCTGCACCTGAACTCGAAGGTCAGGATCCGCATGTCGGACGTGTACTTCGCGCAGGGTCAGGCACCCGAGGGCGTCGAGATCGACGAGAACGGCAAGGTCACCGCGCCGGTCCTCCTCGAGACCACGCTCGGCCGCGCCCTCTTCAACGAGGCGCTGCCGGTCGACTACCCCTACTTCGAGCAGGTCGCCGACAAGACGACCATCTCCGGGATCGTCAACGACCTCGCGGAGCGCTACCCGAAGGTGGAGGTCGCCGCCTCCCTCGACCGGATCAAGGACGCCGGCTTCTACTGGGCCACCCGCTCGGGTGTCACCGTGGCGCTGTCCGACATCCTCACGCCTCCGTCGAAGCCCGAGATCATCGCGGGCTACGAGAAGAAGGCCGCGAAGGTCGAGTCCGAGTACGACAAGGGTCTGACCACTCAGGCCGAGCGCCGCCAGGAGCTCGTGAAGATCTGGACCGAGGCGACCGACGAGGTCGCCAAGGCCATGCGCGCGAACTTCCCGACGGACAACACCATCAACCGCATGGTCACCTCCGGTGCCCGCGGCAACTGGCTGCAGGTGCGCAACATCGCCGGCATGCGAGGCCTGGTGAACAACCCGAAGGGCGAGATCATCGCCCGACCGATCATCTCCTCGTACCGCGAGGGCCTGTCGGTCGCCGAGTACTTCATCGCCACGCACGGTGCCCGCAAGGGCCTGGCCGACACCGCGCTCCGCACCGCGGACTCGGGCTACCTGACGCGTCGACTCGTCGACGTCTCGCAGGACGTCATCATCCGCGAGGAGGACTGCGGCACCTCGAAGGGCCTCGACCTGCCGATCATGCTCCAGGACGCCACCGGCGCCTGGATCAAGGACTCCAACGTCGAGAACTCCGTCTACGCCCGTTCGCTCGCCACCCCGGCGTCGAACGAGGCCGGCGAGCTCGTCGCCGAGGCCGGCGAGGACGTGGGCGACGTGCTCATCGAGAAGCTGGTCGGAGCGGGCGTGCGCCACATCAAGGTGCGCTCCGTCCTGACCTGCGAGTCCGCCGTCGGCGTCTGCGCGGCCTGCTACGGCCGCTCGCTCGCCACCGGCAAGCTCGTCGACATCGGAGAGGCCGTCGGCATCATCGCGGCCCAGTCGATCGGCGAGCCCGGCACGCAGCTCACGATGCGCACCTTCCACACCGGTGGATCGGCCTCGGCCGACGACATCACGCAGGGTCTTCCCCGCGTGCAGGAGCTCTTCGAGGCCCGCACCCCCAAGGGCGCGTCGCCGATCGCGGAGGCCGCCGGCCGGATCACCATCGAGGACACCGACCGTGCCCGCCGCGTCATCCTCCAGCCGGACAACGGCGACGAGGCGGTCATCTACCCGGTGCTCAAGCGCTCGCAGCTCCTCGTCGAGGACGGCCAGCACGTCGAGCTCGGGCAGCAGCTGCACGTCGGAACGGTCGACCCCAAGGAGGTCCTGCGCGTGCTGGGCGTCCGCGAGGTCCAGAAGCACCTGGTGGGCGGCGTCCAGGGCGTCTACCGCTCGCAGGGTGTGCCGATCCACGACAAGCACATCGAGGTCATCGTGCGTCAGATGCTCCGCAAGGTCACCGTGGTCGACCACGGCGACACGGAGCTGCTGCCGGGCGAGCTCGTCGACCGCTCGCGCTACAGCGAGGTCAACCGTGCGGCTCTGACCGAGGGCAAGCGGACCGCGTCCGCCCGCCAGGAGGTCATGGGCATCACCAAGGCCTCGCTCGCGACCGAGTCGTGGCTGTCGGCCGCGTCCTTCCAGGAGACCACCCGCGTCCTCACGCAGGCGGCCATGGAGGGCAAGCGCGACCCGCTGATGGGCCTGAAGGAGAACGTGATCATCGGAAAGCTGATCCCGGCGGGAACCGGTCTGCCCAAGTACCGGAACGTGTCGGTCGAGGCGACCGAGGAGGCGAAGGCCGAGCGGTACCCCAACCGCATCTTCGCCGACGACGCCGCGTTCAGCGACGCCGACCTCTCGTTCGTCGACTTCGACTCGTTCTCGAGCGACGGCTACGAGCCGGGCAACTACAGCTGATCCAGGTGAGCTGAACGATCGAAGGCCCCGTCGGGACACCGGCGGGGCCTTCGTCGTCCCCGACCCGCGGTCACCCGCACGGGGGGCCGCCCGTTCGCGACGAGCGGCCTTCCCCGCAGGAGCGGGGTGATTGACTCGATGGGTGCTCGTCGGGTCGAGCCTGTACCCGTTCCCCGTCCTGGTCGCGGCACGTGAGGAAACGCGCGGATGAGACTCGTGATCGTCGTGCTGGCCGCACTGCTCGTGGTGGTCGGCGTCGTCGTGGTGCCCGCGGTGCGGGCGGAGGCGGCAGAGGCGGTCGCACCCTCGTCCTGCGGCGTCGCGGAGCTGGCTCCCGTGCTCGCGGGCGACGACGTCCGGCCGCGCTCCGCCGCCGCGCTGGTCCCCATCGTGATGCTGCACGGCTGGCTGGGCACGGCGACGCACGACGCCGACCGCACAGGGGCCTTCTCCCATCTCGTCGACATGGTGTCGTCGGAGTCGGCGACCGCTCCGCTCGACGCTCCCGAGACGTCCCTCCTCGGCCGGCTGCAGCAGATCGACGGCGCCGCGGTCTACACCTTCGACTACCGCCGGCTCGCCGCGCGCTGGGTCACCGACCCGGGGATCAGCGACGCGCTCGCCTCCTCGATCGCCTGCCTCGTCTCCGCGACCGGGCACCGCGCCGTCGTCGTCGCGCACTCGATGGGAGGGCTCGCCGCCCGCCAGGCGCTGAGCGGCTCGGTCGACGGGACCGCCGTCGCCTCGATGGTCTCGTCCGTCCTCACCTTCGGCACCCCGAACACGGGATCCGACGTCGCGGAGCGCCTCGGACGGATGGTCGACGACTCCGGCCAGGTCAGCCCCGCGGTGATCGCAGGACTGGACCCGCAGAGCCGGCTGAGCGTCTCGGCGATGCTCGCCTCCTGCGGGGACGCCGTCTCGGAGGACGCCGAGTACGCGGGGGAGTGCACGGGAGTGCCGATGATCGACGCCCTCGCCTCGGCGGCGGGCAAGGGCCTGCGGACGGGATCGACCGAGCTCGGCTCCCTGCCGCCCTGGCCCGCCGGCGTGCACGTGACGGCGCTGGTGGGTGACATCCAGGTGACCGCCGCGGTGGCGCTCGGCCTCGCCACCGCGCCGGTCGACCTCGGCGACATCATGGTCGCGACCGGATCGGCGACGGCCGGAGTCGACGACTACGTGGTCTCGACCTGCCGCTACACCTACCTCGCCGCGGCGGACGTGCCGTCCCTCGTCGCCGAGCTCTCGCCGTTCGCGCGGCTCGGCGATGCTCTGCGCTTCGCGAAGCTCGTGGTCGACGTCGACGCGAGCCCGTGCCACCACGCGCGGCTGACCCGGAACCTCGACCTCGTCGAGCACGCCACCGGCGTCGTGTCGGACGTCGTCGCGGGCGAGCTGTCCGCTCCGCACGCCTCTCGAGCGCAGACCGCGGCGAGGGCGCTCCCGGCGGCGGAGGAGTCCCGGAGGCGGTCGTAGTGACGGGTCGGCGGACACCGCCGAGGAGACACCATGTCGCGTCAGTTGACGGACGTCTGTCGGGAAGCATACGGTCGGACCGGCCCATGGGGAGGCCGCCTGGGGGACAGGCAGCGCGGCCCGCGCGGCACCCGAGCCGCATGCGCGGGCCGCGCCCGTCTCCGATCTCCTCTCACGTTCCGCGCTCCCTCCGGGTACGCTCGGCTGGACAGTAGATGTCGGAGGCTCCTCCGTGCATCCCGGCGCCGGAGGCCTGATGAGCGACGACCCCCTCGATGCGGAGGAGCCGGCGCGTCCTCCCCGCCTGACCCGCGAGCAGGTCCGCACCCGCCTGCTGGACGCCGCTCTCGCGGTCGTCCGCGCCGAGGGCCTGCGCGTCGGAGTCGCCCACCTGCCCCTCGAGGACGTCATCCGCTCGGCGGGTGTTCCGCGCAGCACCGTGTACCGGATCTGGCCCACTCGCCAGTCGTTCTACGACGAGCTGATCGCCGCGATCCCGGAGCGGGTCCTCGCCACCCGCCTCGACCAGCCGTCCCTGCGGGCCGGGAACTCCCACCTCCACCGCAGCCTCGACCCCGAGCCGACCCCGGCGCAGCGCCGCGAGGCCCTGATCGCCTCCGTCCGGGTCGCCGTCGACGCGAACGTCGACAACGTCTTCTCGTCGCAGCACTGGCGCAACTTCATCGCTCTCGCCGGCGCGGTGGGCTCGCACGAGGAGCCGGCGCGGACCGCCATCGGATCCGCTCTGCGGTCCCGCCAGCTGCACTTCATCGACAACATGGCGAAGTACTACGAGCACACCCTCGCCGAGGCGGGGCTCCGGCTGCGCCCGGACCGCGGCGCCGCCGCTCTCGCCTCCGCCGTCTCGGCCCTGATCGAGGGTCTGTGCATCGCGCGGATCGCGGCACCGGAGCTGGTGACCGGCCCGCTCGACCCGGCCGATCCCGACGGACCGTCGCTGGCGGTGGTGTCGGTGCTGCTGCTGATCGACGGGTTCACCGAACCGGACGAGTGATCCGGGTCGCGAGGTCCGCTCAGTCCTCCGCGACCGGCTCCAGCATCCCGTCGACGATCGAGCGGATCGTCCAGGCCGCCAGGGTCCACTCGACCGGCTCGCCGTCGAGGCCGGGGGCGGTCACCGGAGTGTCGAGGTCGTCGTCGAGGAGCCGGCCGCGGTGGGCGAGCCCATCGATCACGATCGCGGTGAGGTGGGCGAGCTGGAGCGTCGTGAATCCCGGGCGCATCGTCCCGCCGAAGACCTGCAGCGTCTCCTCGTAGAAGTCGCGCATCCGGCGCGTGAGCATGCCCTCGATCCGCTTCGCCGTGGCGCGCACGGCGTCGCGTGCAGGCCCCTCCTCCATCGAGAAGGTGCAGGCGAGCAGTGCGTTGTACGACGACCAGTCGGCGGAGCGGCGGAGCGACTCGGCATTGGCCCGCGCCCCGATGCGGATGGTCTCCCAGGCGACCCGGCGGCGGCCGGCGGCCGTGGAGAGCAGATCGGTGGAGCGCTCGTAGACCTCGCGCATCTCCTCCTGGGCCTCGGGATCGGCGCCCTCCGCGTACCGGTCCCGCACGAAGACCTCGCCGACCAGGTCGGCCACGAACTCCTCGCGCGTGCTCCAGATCCGGTAGACGGAGCTGCGCGGCACGCCGGCCAGGCGGATGTACTCCTCCATGGGCAGGTGCGCGAAGCTCACCGTGAGGCCGTGGTCGGAGACGACGTCGCGCGCCGTGGCGATCATGCGGCTGCGGACCTGCTCCGCGGGGATCCTCCGGGCCCGCCGGGAGCCCTCTGCGCTGTCGTCCATGGAGAGGGACACTAGCCGGACACGGTGCCGCGGGTGGTCCTCCACGCGCTCCGTGAGCCGATCCGGAGCGCTCTGGGGGCGTCCTCCCACTGAGACGGAATGTCCCATCACGTGCACGACGACGTCGCGGACCGCTACGGTGCAGCCGGGGCGGACCCGAACCTGCCCCTGCTAGGGGACCCCCGTGACCGGATTCGATCGGTTCACGCTGGCCGTCGTCGACGGACCAGCGATCGAGCGCGCCGCGCTGCAGGCGCTGCTCGCGCAGCTGCTGCCGCAGTTCTCGCACGACGAGGAGGGCGTCGACCGCATCGCGGTCCTCGACCTGGACGGTGTGCCCGGCGAGGAGGTGGCCGACACCCTCGAGCGTGCGGCTACCCGGACCGTCGGCCTCGTCGTGCTCTCCTCCTCCGACTCCCTGGAGCCGGTGCGGGCCGTGCTGCGACGGGAGAGAGCGGCCTACGTCTGGAAGGGCGACGACCCCAGCGAGCTCGCCGCGGCGGTCGTCTCCGTCGCCTCCGGCCGCACCTGGATCTCGGACACCGCCCGCCACCGGCTCGTGCACGGGCGCGAGGAGCGCCGCCCGGTGCTGAGCCCCCAGGAGAGCCGTGTGATGCGCGCCTACGGAGCGGGTGCCGCGGTCCGCACCGTCGCGGTCGACCTCAGCGTCGCCGAGCACACCGTCCGCACCTACATCAAGCGGATCCGCGCCAAGTACCTCGAGACCGGCGTCACTCTCGACTCACGGGTCGACTTCTACCGCCACCTCGGCGACCACGACGTCGCCATCCGCCGCGGCGGAGACCGGGTGCGGGCCGGCCTGCAGCAGGCGGCCGGCGACGTGGTCGGCGAGCGCCGAGCCTGAGGCGAGCAGGATCGCGTTCCCGCCGGTGCGCCCCTCGACGAAGGCGGTCGATCCGACCGCTGCGGTCACCGGGAGCAGCTCGCGGACGACCCCGCGCAGGCGGTCCAGCCTCCGGTGGTCGGCGTCGTCGGCGACATTGACCGCGAGGAGCCCGTCGGCGCCGACCCGGGCGGCGAGCGGAGCGAGGACGGACGCGCGGTAGAACGCCTCCGGGATCTCGTCCCCGTCGTAGACGTCGAGCACGACGAGGTCGGCGCTCCAGGGCGGCAGGGGCCCTGCGGCGTCGGCCGTGAGGAGTCGGACGCGCGCGCCGCGGGGGAGCGGCGCGTGCTCGAGCACGAACTCCACGAGTCCCGCCGCGCTCTCCACCGCGAGCTGCTCGGAGCCCGGCCGGGTCGCGGCGACGTAGCGGGCCAGGGCCAGGGCTCCGGCTCCGAGGTGCAGCACGCGCAGCGGCTCGCCGGGCGGGGCGGCGGCGTCGACCACCGCGCCGAGGCGCGCGAGGTACTCGAGGTGCAGAGCCCGGGGATCGCCCGGATCGATCAGCGACTGCTCCGCGCCGTCGACCGTGAGCAGCAGCGCCTCCGGCCGCACGGGATCCGGCCCCAGCACGGCTGTGCGGCCTCCCGGCAGCAGGAGGGACGGAGGCATCCCGTCACGCTAGCGCTCCTCGCGCGATCCGCCCCGCCGCCGCTACGGTGACAGGCATGGCCGCCCTGATCCTGCTCGACGTCGACGGCGTCCTGAACCCCTCCGTCCGCAGCGATCGCGCCTCGGGCTCGCACCGCCTGGAGCTCGAGCCGGAGCGGGCGGCGCTCGTCGCCCGCCTGGCCGCGGTCGGCACGATCGTGTGGGCCACGACCTGGCCGCCGCGCTTGACGCGGGTCCTCGCCCAGGACCTCGGGCTGCCGGCGGGTACGGAGGCGATCGTCTTCGACGGCGGCCTCCCGCGCGACCCGCGGTTCCCGGGCCGGACGGGCAAGCTCCAGCCCGTAGCGGTGTGGCTGGAGGCGGCCGCCGAGCGCGGCGCGATCGACGCCGTGGTGTGGATCGACGACAACCTCCACGAGGACGCCTACGACTGGGCCCGCGAGCAGAGCACCCCCTTCCACCTGGTGCGTCCGGAGTCGGCGGCGGGCCTCACGAGCGACGAGGTCGCCGGTGCCGAGCACTTCCTGGCCGGACTCCCGGCGTCACACGGCGACATCCGGGAATAGGGCCGCCCCCTCCACTGGTTATCGTCACTCCGGGCGGTTCCGCCGAGCAGCGGTCCGCCCCGGGACGACCCGTCCCCTCGTCGATCCCCGCGCCGCATCCGGCGCAGCGGGACCGCCACGACTCCGTGATGCACCGAAGGACAACACCGTGACCCTCTCCGCCCGCACCTCCCTGCGCGTCCTGCTCGGCACGACCGCCGCCGCCGCCGCCCTGGTCCTCGCCGGCTGCGCGCCCGCCTCGACCGACGACGTGGTCTCCGGCTCGAGCGGCGAGGGCACCGCCTCCGCGAGCTCCGGCCTGACCCTGGCCGAGGTCGAGGAGTCGGGGAAGCTCACCATCGGCACCGAGGGCACCTACCCGCCCTTCTCCTTCCACGCCGACGGCGGGACCGGAGCTCTCACCGGCTACGACGTCGACGTGATCACCGCCGTGGCCGAGAAGCTGGGCGTCGAGCCCGACTTCCAGGAGACGCAGTGGGACGCCATGTTCGCGGGCCTGGACGGAGCGCGCTTCGACGTGATCGCGAACCAGGTCTCGATCAACGACGAGCGCGAGGCGAAGTACGACTTCTCGGAGCCGTACTCGGTCAGCCCCGGCGTCGTGATCGTCCCCTCGAGCGACACCTCGATCACCGACCTCGCCGGCCTCTCCGGCAAGACCACCGCGCAGTCGCTCTCGAGCAACTGGTACACCGTCGCGCAGGAGAACGGCGCCGAGGTCGAGGGCGTCGAGGGCTGGGCGCAGGCCATCGCCCTCGTCGAGCAGGGCCGCGTGGACGCGACCGTGAACGACCGCCTCACCTGGCTCGACTGGTCCACGACCTACCCCGACCAGGCCGCGGGCCTCAAGGTCGCCGTCACCACCGACGACACCTCCGAGAGCGCCTTCACCTTCCCGAAGGGCTCGGACGACCTCGTCGAGGCCGTCGACTCCGCCCTCGACGAGCTGCGCGAGGACGGCACCCTCGCCTCCATCTCCGAGCGCTACTTCGGAGCCGACGTCTCCCAGTAGCCCCACCCCGAGGCGGCTCCTCCCCTTCCGGGAGGGGCCGTCTCGTGCGTGAGCGGCCCCGACGCGGGGGAGCGGCGGAGCGGCTCAGGCAGCGGGTCAGCCCGCAAGGGCGCCCGCCCCGGCGCGAAGCGTGCCAGCATTCCCCAGGAGGCGGAGACGATCCGCCCCCGACGCCACCACCCGATCGAGCCGACCGCGGATCCTCCCGCGAAGGCGGGAGAACACAATGGACCTCGTCCTCCGGTCGTTCTGGCCGATCCTCTCCGGGGGCATCGTCGGGACGATCCCGCTCGCGCTGGCGAGCTTCGCCATCGGGCTCGTGCTCGCGCTGGCGGTCGCCCTGATGCGGCTCTCCCGGGTGCGGATCCTCTCCTGGATCGCGCGTGCCTACATCTCCGTCATCCGGGGCACGCCGCTCCTGGTGCAGCTGTTCGTGATCTTCTACGGGCTGCCGAGCCTCGGACTGAAGATCGATCCCTGGCCCAGCGCCACCATCGCGTTCGCCCTCAACGTGGGCGGCTACGCGGCGGAGGTGATCCGCGCGGCGATCCTCAGCGTCCCGAAGGGGCAGTGGGAGGCGGCGCACACGATCGGCATGAGCCGCTCGCTCTCGCTGCGGCGCATCATCCTCCCGCAGGCCGCGCGCGTCTCCGTCCCGCCGCTGTCGAACACCTTCATCTCGCTGGTGAAGGACACCTCGCTGGCCTCCCTCATCCTGGTGACCGAGCTCTTCCGGCAGGCGCAGAAGATCGCCACCGCGTCGAGCGAGTTCATGCTCCTCTACCTCGAGGCCGCTCTGATCTACTGGCTCATCTGCCTGGTGCTCTCCAGCGGCCAGGGCCTGCTCGAGAAGCGATTGGACCGCTATGTCGCCCGCTGACACTCCGACCGACGCCCGGCCCGTGCTCACGGCCCGCGGCCTCCGCAAGTCGTTCGGCGGGGTGGAGGTGCTGCGCGGCATCGACCTGGAGATCCGCCGCGGCGAGGTCGTCGCCCTGATAGGGCCGTCCGGCTCGGGCAAGACCACCGTCCTGCGCTCGCTGAACAGCCTCGAGGTGCCGGACGGCGGGGTGGTCGAGCTCGCCGACGGCAGCGTCCTCGACTTCGACCGCGGCGTCGGACGGAAGGCGCTGACCGGGCTGCGCGACCACTCCGCGATGGTCTTCCAGCACTTCAACCTCTTCCCGCACCTGACCGTCCTCCAGAACGTGACGGAGGGGCCGCTGCGAGTGCAGCGCCGTCCCGCGTCCGAGGTGGTCCCGGAGGCGGAGCGCCTGCTCGAGCGCGTCGGCCTCGGCGGTCGGGGGAGCGCCTACCCCTTCGAGCTCTCCGGCGGTCAGCAGCAGCGCGTGGGCATCGTCCGGGCGCTCGCGCTGCGGCCCGATCTGCTCCTCTTCGACGAGCCCACCTCGGCGCTGGACCCGGAGCTGGTCGGCGACGTGCTCTCGCTGATGCGGGAGCTGGCGGGGGAGGGCTGGACCATGCTCGTCGTGACGCACGAGCTCGAGTTCGCCCGGCAGGTGGCCTCGGAGGTCGTCTTCATGGCCGACGGCGTGGTCGTCGAGCGGGGCGCCCCTGCGCAGATCCTCCGGGACCCGCGCGAGCCGCGCACACGGCAGTTCCTGCACCGCCTCCTCCACCCGCTCGAGTAGACGGTCGGCGCTGTCCCCCGTCGACGGGGAGCCGCGCGGCGCACCGGGCGCGGCGGAAGGCGTGCCTATGCTGTCCGGGTGACCTGGAGCAGCGACGCCGAGACCACGCGGATCCCCTCCGCGACCGAGACGTCCGGCGGAACCGGACCCCAGCCGACCCGGGAGTACGTCTGGCCCGAGCCCGTGACGGGTCGGCAGCCGACCGTCGAGCCCGCCGCACCGGCCGCCGCGGCGTCCGCCCCCAGCGCCCTCGGGCCGATCGAGGCCGAGCCCGAGCCGGTCCGGCGCTCCGGCAACCGCCTCGCGGGCCTCGCGCTCGCCCTCCTGACGACCGCGGTCTTCGCCGTCCTGTACCTCGTCGCCCTGACGGCGATCCGCCTGCTCGTCGATCGCGTCGGCGGCGACCCGGTCGCCCTCGCGCTCGACGCTGCGCCGACCGCGCTCTTCCTCGCCCCGGTGGCCGCGTTCCTCGTCGGCCTGGCGCTGATCGTGCTGGTCGTGAACCGCGCGGGCTGGTGGGCCTACGTCCTCGGCGGCTTCCTCGTCGCCCTCCTCACGGCCGCGGCCGCGCTGGTCGGCGGCTGGAGCGCCGTCGGACCGCTCGCCCTGCCGATCGACCGCTCCCTCGCGCTCGACTACGTCCGCGATCCCGCCGTCCTCGCGGCGGTCCTCGCCGCCGGCGTCCTCGGCCGGGAGGCGAGTGTCTGGGGCGGCGCCGCGATCGCGGGCCGTGCCCGGGGCGTCAAGCGCCGCAACGCCGAGCGCGAAGCGGCCGCGCAGTCGTGACTCCGGAGGGGCAGGGGCAGGGCCGCGGAGCCGGCCTGGGCTACGGCCTCGCGCTGGCCGGCTTCGCCGCGTTCCTCTACCTCGCCCTGGTCGTCTGCGCGTTCGGGGTCCTCAGCCTCCTGCTGGACCAGGACGTCGTGCCCGAGCGCGACGCCGGTCCGCTGCTGGGGCCGGTGTCAGTGGCGGTCTGCGTCGTCGCCGTGCTGGTCGCGATGGTGACCCTCGCCGCCCGTCCCGCCGTCCACCGCGTCCTCGGCCCGTCGCTGCTGACCGGGGTCGTCGTCTACCTGCTCTTCCTCGTCACGGGCGGAGCGCTCTACGGGCTCGGCCGCCAGGAGCCGGGGGAGATCCTCGGATGGATCCTCGACCACGCCCCCACTGTCTTCGCGATCGCGACCGGCGTGCTCGCGGCCGCCGTCCAGCTCGTGTTCCTCCTGCTCCTGGCCCGTCGCGACGCCGGCGGCCGCAGCCCTCACTGGGGCTGGGAGGGCGACGAGCGGGAGTGAGGGCGGAGTCCCGGCGCGTCTCGTCGCGGCGCTGCGGCATCTCCCAGGGCGAACGCCGCTCGGTTGACCGGCCCCGTCACTCCCCGTAATATTCTTCGGGTGTGCGCTTTGCCGTGCGCTCGTGTCGTGCCTCCGGGTCGATGCGGTCGCCGCACTTCGCTCCACCGGGTCCGCGAGGATCCGCGGGTTCGTCCGATCGGGCGGCCCCCACGGCATACCCCTCACCCTCCCGGTCCCGCTCGCGGGGCCGCGGGGTGCGTCGGGTCCAGATGAACTCGGCCGTTCCCGGAGACGGGAGGGCCGAATGTCGACCATCGATCCGCTGTCACCGTGCAGCATTCAAGGAGCAAAACCAGTGCCAACGATTCAGCAGTTGGTCCGCAAGGGACGCACGCCGAAGGTCACCAAGACCAAGGCTCCCGCCCTGAAGGCCAACCCCCAGCAGCGCGGCGTCTGCACGCGCGTCTACACGACCACGCCCAAGAAGCCGAACTCGGCCCTCCGCAAGGTGGCCCGCGTGAAGCTCTCCAACGGCACCGAGGTCACCGCCTACATCCCCGGCGAGGGCCACAACCTGCAGGAGCACTCGATGGTGCTCGTGCGCGGCGGTCGCGTCAAGGACCTCCCCGGTGTCCGCTACAAGATCGTTCGCGGCGCCCTGGACACCCAGGCCGTCAAGAACCGCAAGCAGGCTCGCAGCCGGTACGGCGCGAAGATGGAGAAGAAGTAATGCCTCGTAAGGGCCCCGCTCCCAAGCGCCCCGTCGTCGCAGACCCCGTCTACGGCGCCCCCATCGTCAGCCAGCTCGTCAACAAGATCCTCCTGGACGGCAAGAAGGGCCTCGCCGAGCGCATCGTCTACGGTGCCCTCGAGGGCGTCGCCGGCAAGAACGGTCAGGACGCGGTCGTCACCCTCAAGAAGGCGCTCGACAACGTCCGCCCGACCCTCGAGGTCCGCAGCCGCCGCGTCGGCGGCTCGACCTACCAGGTCCCGGTCGAGGTCAAGCCCCACCGCGCCAACACCCTCGCGCTCCGCTGGCTCACCAGCTACGCGAAGGCCCGACGCGAGAAGACGATGACCGAGCGTCTCATGAACGAGATCCTCGACGCGTCGAACGGTCTGGGCGCCGCTGTCAAGCGTCGCGAGGACACCCACAAGATGGCCGAGTCGAACAAGGCCTTCGCGCACTACCGCTGGTAGCGCACCCCGCGGCCGCCTCCGGGCGACCGCGACCACCGGGCCCGCGGCGTCACCGCTGCGGGCCCGGTCCCGGCGGCGGATCGCCCGATCCCCGCGACCGGGCGACCGCCACCACCAGAATCCCAGCCATTCGGCCATGAACCCGGTGCGCTGGCTCCATCACCTATCGGAGGAACTCCGTGGCACAAGATGTGCTCACCGACCTGAACAAGGTCCGCAACATCGGCATCATGGCCCACATCGATGCCGGCAAGACCACCACCACCGAGCGCATCCTGTTCTACACGGGTATCACGCACAAGATCGGCGAGGTCCACGACGGCGCCGCGACGATGGACTGGATGGCGCAGGAGCAGGAGCGCGGCATCACGATCACGTCCGCCGCGACGACCTGCTTCTGGAACAAGAACCAGATCAACATCATCGACACCCCCGGTCACGTCGACTTCACGGTCGAGGTCGAGCGCTCGCTCCGCGTCCTCGACGGCGCCGTCGCCGTCTTCGACGGCAAGGAGGGCGTCGAGCCCCAGTCCGAGACCGTCTGGCGTCAGGCCGACAAGTACGACGTCCCGCGCATCTGCTTCGTCAACAAGATGGACAAGCTCGGCGCCGACTTCTACTACACGGTCGACACGATCATCAAGCGCCTCGGCGCGAAGCCGCTGGTCATCCAGCTGCCCATCGGCGCGGAGTCCTCCTTCGAGGGCGTCGTCGACCTGGTCGAGATGCGCGCGCTCACGTGGCGCGGCGACTCGAAGGGCGACGTCGCGCTCGGCGCGAAGTACGAGATCGAGGAGATCCCGGCCGACCTCGCCGACAAGGCGGCGGAGTACCGCGAGAAGCTCCTCGAGACCGTCGCGGAGACCTCCGACGAGCTGCTCGAGAAGTACTTCGGCGGCGAGGAGCTCACCGTCGCGGAGATCAAGGGCGCCATCCGCAAGATGACCGTCAACTCCGAGATCTACCCGGTGCTCTGCGGCTCGGCGTTCAAGAACCGCGGCGTCCAGCCGATGCTCGACGCTGTCGTGGACTACCTCCCCTCCCCGCTCGACGTCCCCGCCATCGAGGCGCACGACGTCCGCGACGAGGAGAAGGTCATCATGCGCCACGCGGACTCGACCGAGCCCTTCTCGGCGCTCGCGTTCAAGGTCGCCGTGCACCCGTTCTTCGGCCGTCTGACCTACGTCCGCGTCTACTCGGGCAAGCTCGACTCCGGCGCCCAGGTCATCAACTCGACCAAGGGCAAGAAGGAGCGCATCGGCAAGATCTTCCAGATGCACTCCAACAAGGAGAACCCGGTCGACTCGGTCACCGCCGGCCACATCTACGCCGTCATCGGCCTCAAGGACACCACCACCGGTGACACCCTGAGCGACCCGGCCGCGCAGGTCGTGCTCGAGTCGATGACCTTCCCGGAGCCCGTCATCGAGGTCGCCATCGAGCCCAAGACGAAGGCGGACCAGGAGAAGCTCGGCACCGCGATCCAGAAGCTCGCGGAGGAGGACCCCACCTTCCGCACCGAGCAGAACCAGGAGACCGGTCAGACGGTCATCAAGGGAATGGGCGAGCTGCACCTCGACATCCTGGTCGACCGCATGAAGCGCGAGTTCAACGTCGAGGCCAACGTGGGCAAGCCCCAGGTCGCGTACCGTGAGACGATCCGCCGCACGGTCGAGAAGTACGACTACACCCACAAGAAGCAGACGGGTGGCTCCGGCCAGTTCGCGAAGGTCCAGATCACCATCGAGCCGATGGAGGTCGAGGCCGACAAGACCTACGAGTTCGTCAACGGCGTCACCGGTGGCCGCGTCCCGCGCGAGTACATCCCCTCCGTCGACGCGGGCATCCGCGACGCCATGCAGGTCGGCGTGCTCGCCGGCTACCCCATGGTCGGCGTGAAGGCGACCCTGGTCGACGGAGCGGCGCACGACGTCGACTCCTCCGAGATGGCGTTCAAGATCGCCGGCTCGATCGCGTTCAAGGAGGCCTCGCGCAAGGCGCAGCCGGTCCTCCTCGAGCCGCTCATGGCCGTCGAGGTCCGTACTCCCGAGGAGTACATGGGCGACGTCATCGGCGACATCAACTCGCGTCGCGGGATGATCCAGTCGATGGAGGACGCCACCGGCATCAAGGTCATCCGGGCCAACGTCCCGCTGTCCGAGATGTTCGGCTACATCGGAGACCTGCGCTCGAAGACCTCGGGCCGCGCCGTCTACTCGATGACGTTCGAGACCTACGCCGAGGTCCCCAAGGCCGTGGCCGAGGAGATCGTCCAGAAGAACAAGGGCGAGTAGCTCCGCCCCTGGGCCGTCGCCGTTCCCCGGAACGGCGGCGGCCTGGTAGTGTCGTGCGGGTTTGCTGCCGAGTGCAGCGCGCCCCCTGTCGCAGCGGGACGGCCGCACGACCACTGCCGGTAACATACGTACACAAAACCCCCGCAAGTCCTCCTGTCCTCGTGCCGCCCCGTGCGGCCGCCCGGATGCGGATGCTTGCACCTAAGTCCTGAGGAGGACCCACAGTGGCTAAGGCCAAGTTCGAGCGGACCAAGCCGCACGTCAACATCGGAACCATCGGTCACGTCGACCACGGAAAGACCACGCTCACCGCGGCGATCTCGAAGGTTCTGGCGGACAAGTTCCCGTCCGCGACCAACGTCCAGCGTGACTTCGCGTCGATCGACTCCGCTCCCGAGGAGCGCCAGCGCGGCATCACGATCAACATCTCGCACGTCGAGTACGAGACGCCGAAGCGCCACTACGCGCACGTCGACGCCCCGGGTCACGCCGACTACATCAAGAACATGATCACCGGCGCGGCCCAGATGGACGGCGCGATCCTCGTGGTCGCCGCCACCGACGGCCCGATGGCTCAGACCCGTGAGCACGTCCTCCTCGCCAAGCAGGTCGGCGTCCCCTACCTCCTCGTCGCGCTGAACAAGGCCGACATGGTGGACGACGAGGAGATCCTGGAGCTCGTCGAGCTCGAGGTCCGCGAGCTCCTCTCGTCGCAGGGCTTCCCCGGCGACGACGCCCCCGTCGTGCGCGTCTCCGGCCTCAAGGCCCTCGAGGGCGACGACACCTGGACCCAGTCGATCCTCGACCTGATGGACGCGGTCGACGAGTCCATCCCGGACCCGGTGCGCGACAAGGACAAGCCGTTCCTCATGCCGATCGAGGACGTCTTCACGATCACCGGTCGTGGAACCGTCGTCACCGGCCGTGCGGAGCGTGGAACCCTCGCTCTGAACTCCGAGGTCGAGATCGTCGGCATCCGCCCGACGCAGAAGACCACGGTCACCGGAATCGAGATGTTCCACAAGCAGCTCGACGAGGCCTGGGCCGGCGAGAACTGCGGTCTGCTCCTCCGCGGCACCAAGCGCGAGGACGTCGAGCGCGGCCAGGTCGTCGTCAAGCCGGGTTCGGTCACGCCGCACACGGACTTCGAGGGCACCGCGTACATCCTGTCCAAGGATGAGGGTGGGCGTCACAACCCGTTCTACGCGAACTACCGTCCGCAGTTCTACTTCCGCACCACCGACGTCACCGGCGTCATCACGCTGCCCGAGGGCACCGAGATGGTCATGCCCGGCGACACCACCGACATGACGGTCGCGCTGATCCAGCCGATCGCCATGGAGGAGGGCCTCGGCTTCGCCATCCGTGAGGGTGGACGCACCGTGGGTGCCGGTACGGTCACCAAGATCATCAAGTAGGTCCGTCCTACTGATCTCTCGAGAGGGGTCGTCCGCTTCGGCGGGCGGCCCCTCTCGTCGTTCCCGGGGACGCCCGGCTAGCGTGGCGGCATGCCCTTCGTGAAGAGCGACCCCCGTGCCCTCCCGCAGTTCTTCGAGTGGGAGGCGGCCGGCCTGGACTGGCTGCGCGAGGCGGACGGCGGTGCGCGCTGTGTCGGGGTGGAGAGGGTGTCGCCCGGGCGCATCGAGCTGGAGGAGATCCGCTCCGCGCGACCCTCCGCCGAGTCGGCTCGGGCCTTCGGCGCCGCGCTCGCCCGGACGCACGACGCCGGAGCCGCGGCGTTCGGAGCGCCGCCCCCGGGATGGACCGGCCCCGCCTACATCGGCCGCCGCGAGATGCCGTGCCGCCCGGACGACTCGTGGGGGCGCTTCTACGCGGAGCAGCGGGTGCGGCCGTTCCTCGGCCCTGCCGTGGAGGCGGGCAACCTCACGGCAGCCGAGTCGCGGCTCGTCGAGCAGGCTCTGGGCCGGGTGGCGGCCGGAGCCTTCGACGACGGTGCGGGGCCCGCCCGGATCCACGGGGACCTCTGGACCGGCAACGTGCTCTGGACGGCGGACGGCGCCGTCCTGATCGACCCCGCCGCTCACGGGGGACACCGCGAGACCGATCTGGCGATGCTGGCCCTCTTCGGCGCTCCGCACCTCGACGCCGTCCTCCAGGGCTACCGCGACCAGCATCCGCTGGGGGCCGGCTACGAGGAGCGGGTGCCACTCCACCAGCTGCACCCGCTCGCCGTCCACGCCGCCGGTCACGGTCCCTCCTACGGCCGCGCCCTGGCAGACGCAGCGGAGCAGGTGATCGCACTGGCCGGTTGACCGGCGCGCCCGCACCGTTCCCCCAGCCGGGAGCGCCACACTGAGGCACGCGCCGCCCTGTGCGCGTTTACAAGGAGGCATCATCGTGGATCTCGGGAAGCTCGGACGCCAGGCCGGCGAACTGCTCAACAGCCGGAAGGCCCAGGACGCGCTGCGGAGCGAGAAGGCCGAGCAGGTCTCCGACCAGACCCTCGAGAAGGCGGGCGAGATCGCCAGCCGCCTCACCAACGGCAAGTACGACGACCGCATCGAGGACCTGAAGCGCCAGGCCGACAAGCGGATCGGCAACGAGTAGCGGCTGCCGACCGACTGCTCGTCCCCGCCGTCAAGCGGGTGCGGGCCTCGGATCCGCCGTCCTATCGTCGGATCGATGGCTGACACTCGCGCGCGACGACTCCGTAGGACCGATTCGAGCGGGCGCGGCTACACCCGGGTGCGCGCGGGCTCCGGCTTCAGCTACCGCGACCCGAAGGGCGCGACCGTCGCCGACAAGGAGCTGCGCGCGCGCTTCGACCGTCTCGGCATCCCGCCGGCCTGGACGGACGTCTGGATCGCCCCGTACCCCAACGGGCACATCCAGGCCACCGGTGTCGACTCCGCCGGCCGCCGCCAGTACATCTACCATCCGACCTGGCGCGAGCAGAAGGACCGGATCAAGTTCGACCGGGCGCTGCGGCTCGCGGAGGCCCTGCCGGGGGCGCGCCGGGCCGTGACCATCGCCCTCCGCTCGGACGGACCCAGCCGCGAGCGCGCGCTGGCCACCGCCTTCCGGATGCTCGACACCGGATCGCTCCGCGTCGGCAGCGAGAGGTACGCGAAGGAGCACGGCAGCATCGGCCTCTCGACGCTCCTGTGCGCGCACGCCACGACCCACGGGGACCGGGTCGCCCTCGCCTTCCCCGGGAAGAGCCATCAGGCGTGGACGAGCGAGATCCTCGACCACGACCTCTCGCGCGTCGTCCGTGCTCTCAAGCGTCGTGGGCCGAACGCCCGCCTGCTCGCCTGGAAGGACGGGCGGGAGTGGCGGCCGGTCTCGGCGCCCGAGATCAACGACTACGTGCGCGAGCGCGCCGGCGACGACTTCACGGCGAAGGACTTCCGCACTCTGCACGGCACGGTCGCGGCCGCGCTGAGCCTGGCGAAGTCGGGCCCGCGGGCCACGCAGCGCGCTCGAAACTCCGCGATCGCCCAGGCGATGCGCGACGCCTCGGACGTGCTCGGGAACACGCCGACGGTCGCCCGCGCCAGCTACGTCGACCCGCGGCTGCTGGACCACTTCCGCGCCGGCGAGACCATCGACGCGTCGCGCCCCGCGTCGGCCGAGACCGCCGTCCGGGCGCTGCTCTTCGAGTAGCGGGGGAGGCCCTCCGGCCCGCGCTGCTGATCGGAGCGACCGGCTCCCACGGTCCGTCACGACGTGCTCGCGAAGGAGCCCTCCGGCGCGACACGCCCGGGTTGCAGGGGTGGGGCATCTGTGGGAGACTCTTCTAGTTCAAAATTTCCTCTCGGGCGGCGTGCTGCTCGCAGGGGGACACTGCCAGGCAGTGCCGAGACGGCATCGCGGAGGCTCGACCCGAGAGGGCGGCCACGCGGGTGCGACGTCGAGGCGGCGGGTAGCAGAACGACAACAACCGACATCTCAACGGTCTCTCCGTGCGTCGTGCGTTCTGCACGCCGATCGGAGCGCCCCGAGGGTGCGGTGCTTTTGACAGAAGAACACTGGTTGCACTTTTCCGGGTCACCGGAGTTCCTTCGCGAGCGCGTCCAATGCGAGACGAGTCCGGCTCCGGCCGGGGGAGTCGCGTACGACGCAATAACAAGAGAGTGAGAGATCACACATGGCGGGACAGAAGATCCGCATCCGACTGAAGTCGTACGACCACGAGGTCATCGACACGTCGGCGCGCAAGATCGTCGACACGGTCACCCGTGCCGGTGCAACGGTGGTCGGCCCCGTGCCGCTGCCGACCGAGAAGAACGTGGTCTGCGTGATCCGTTCTCCCCACAAGTACAAGGACAGCCGCGAGCACTTCGAGATGCGCACCCACAAGCGCCTCATCGACATCATCGACCCGACGCCCAAGGCCGTCGACTCGCTCATGCGCCTCGACCTGCCGGCCGACGTCAACATCGAGATCAAGCTCTAAGGAGGAGTGCCACCATGTCTGTCACTGTTTCCCCCACGCTGAAGACCAGCAAGGGCCTCCTCGGCACCAAGCTCGGAATGACCCAGGTCTGGGACGAGAACAACAAGCTCGTGCCGGTCACCGTCATCGAGATCAGCCCCAACGTCGTGACCCAGGTCCGCACGGAGGAGAAGGACGGCTACACCGCCGTCCAGCTCGCCGCCGGTGCGATCGACCCGCGCAAGGTGAACAAGCCCGCCGCCGGTCACTTCGACGCCGCGGGCGTCACCCCCCGCCGCCACCTCACCGAGGTCCGCACCTCCGACGCCGCCGACTACTCGGCCGGCCAGGAGCTGACCGTGGACGCCGTCTTCGAGGCCGGCACCAAGGTCGACGTCGTCGGCACCAGCAAGGGCAAGGGCTTCGCCGGCGTCATGAAGCGTCACAACTTCAAGGGCGTCTCGGCTTCGCACGGTTCGCACCGCAACCACCGCAAGCCCGGCTCCATCGGCGCCTCCTCGACCCCCAGCCGTGTCTTCAAGGGCATGCGCATGGCCGGTCGCATGGGAGGCGAGCGCGTCACCGTGCTCAACCTCAAGGTGCACTCCGTCGACGCCGAGAAGGGCCTGCTGCTCGTCAAGGGCGCCGTCCCCGGTGCCCGCGGTCGCCTCGTGTTCGTTCGCAACGCCGTGAAGGGAGCGTAGTTCCATGGCTACCTCTGTCGACATCATCGACGTCAAGGGCCAGAAGGCGGGCTCGGTCGAGCTCCCCGCCGCACTCTTCGACGTCCAGACCAACATCCCCCTCATCCACCAGGTCGTCGTGGCCCAGCTCGCCGCGGCGCGCCAGGGAACCCACAAGACGAAGAACCGCGGTGAGGTCTCCGGAGCCGGTCGCAAGCCGTTCAAGCAGAAGGGAACCGGTCGCGCTCGTCAGGGCTCGATCCGCGCCCCGCACATGACCGGTGGTGGCGTGGTCCACGGACCGACCCCCCGCAGCTACGCGCAGCGCACCCCCAAGAAGATGATCGCCGCGGCTCTGCTCGGCGCTCTCTCGGACCGCGCCCGCGGTGCCCGCATCCACGTGGTCGAGTCCCTCGCCCTCGGCGACACCCCCCGGACCAAGGACGTCCTCGTCCTGCTCGACGCCCTCTCGGTGTCGCGCAACGTCCTCGTGGTGCTCGAGCGCGACGACTACATCGCCGAGCTCTCGCTCCGCAACGTGCCGTTCGTGCACATCCTGCCGGCCGACCAGCTCAACGCGTACGACGTGCTCGTCTCCGACGACATCGTGTTCTCGAAGGGCGCGCTCGACGCGTTCATCGCGGCCAAGTCGGGCGTCGAGTCCAACAAGGAAGAGGTGAACGCATGAGCCAGTCCGCCGCGTTCAACAAGGACCCCCGCGACGTCATCATCTCCCCGGTGGTCTCGGAGAAGTCCTACGGCCTGATCGACGAGGGCAAGTACACCTTCGTGGTCGACCCGCGTTCGAACAAGACCGAGATCAAGCTCGCCATCGAGAAGATCTTCGGCGTCGAGGTCGCGTCGATCAACACGCTGAACCGCCAGGGCAAGACCCGCCGCACGAAGTTCGGCACCGGCAAGCGCAAGGACACCAAGCGCGCGATCGTCACGCTGAAGTCCGGCTCCATCGACATCTTCACGAGCGTCGGCTGAGCCGAAGAAGCGTAGAGGAAACAGACAATGGCTATTCGTAAGTACAAGCCCAC
The DNA here is from genome assembly GCF_002932695.1 of Rathayibacter sp. AY1D2. Taxonomy (NCBI): domain Bacteria; kingdom Bacillati; phylum Actinomycetota; class Actinomycetes; order Micrococcales; family Microbacteriaceae; genus Rathayibacter; species Rathayibacter sp. AY1D2. Next base: position 59,249 of record NZ_PSVX01000011.1, read on the forward strand.
GACCCCCGGTCGCCGCGGCTCCAGCGTTGCCGACTTCGCCGAGATCACCCGCTCGACGCCTGAGAAGTCGCTCCTGCGCCCGCTGTCCAAGACCGGTGGCCGCAACAACTCCGGCCGCATCACGACGCGTCACATCGGTGGTGGCCACAAGCGCCAGTACCGTCTGATCGACTTCCGTCGCAACGACAAGGACGGCGTCAACGCCAAGGTCGCTCACATCGAGTACGACCCCAACCGCACGGCGCGGATCGCGCTGCTCCACTTCGTGGACGGCACCAAGCGCTACATCCTGGCCCCGAACAAGCTCTCGCAGGGCGACGTCGTGGAGTCGGGCGCCGGCGCCGACATCAAGCCCGGCAACAACCTGCCGCTGCGCAACATCCCGACCGGTACGGTCATCCACGCCATCGAGATCAAGCCGGGAGGCGGCGCCAAGCTCGCCCGCTCGGCCGGCACCTCGGTCCGCCTCGTCGCCAAGGACGGCCCCTACGCGCAGCTCCGCCTGCCGTCGGGCGAGATCCGCAACGTCGATGCGCGCTGCCGCGCCACGATCGGCGAGGTCGGCAACGCCGAGCAGTCGAACATCAACTGGGGCAAGGCCGGCCGCATGCGCTGGAAGGGCGTCCGCCCGACCGTCCGCGGTGTCGCGATGAACCCGGTCGACCACCCGCACGGTGGTGGAGAGGGCAAGACCTCCGGTGGACGCCACCCGGTCAGCCCGTGGGGTCAGTCCGAGGGACGCACCCGTCGCCCCAACAAGGAGAGCGACAAGCTCATCGTTCGCCGCCGCACCGCCGGTAAGAAGCGCAAGTAGGAGTTGTAGAAGATGCCTCGCAGTCTCAAGAAGGGCCCCTTCGTTGACGACCACCTGCTCCGCAAGGTGTTCACGGCCAACGAAGCCGGCAACAAGAACGTCATCAAGACCTGGTCGCGCCGTTCGATGATCATCCCGGCGATGCTGGGCCACACCATCGCGGTCCACGACGGTCGCAAGCACATCCCCGTGTTCGTGACCGAGACCATGGTCGGCCACAAGCTCGGCGAGTTCGCCCCCACTCGGACCTTCCGCGGTCACGAGAAGGACGACAAGAAGGGCCGTCGCCGCTGACGCGGCGACGAGAAGGAGGAGAGAAATGGTGGAGTCGATCGCACGCGTGCGACACATCCGCGTCACCCCCCAGAAGGCTCGCCGTGTCGTGAACCTGATCCGCGGGAAGCAGGCTCAGGAGGCACTGGCCATCCTGAAGTTCGCGCCGCAGGGTGCGTCCGAGCCCGTCTACAAGCTCGTCGCCTCGGCGATGGCCAACGCTCGCGTCAAGGCCGATGCCTCGAACGAGTACCTCGACGACCAGGACCTGATCGTGTCCCGCGCCTTCGTCGATGAGGGAACCACCCTCAAGCGATTCCAGCCCCGTGCTCAGGGTCGTGCCTTCCGCATCAACAAGCGCACCAGCCACATCACCGTCGTGCTGGCCACTCCTGAGGAGGGGACCAAGTAATGGGTCAGAAAGTAAACCCCTACGGTTTCCGTCTGGGAATCACCACCGACCACGTGTCGCGCTGGTTCTCCGACAGCACCAAGAAGGGCCAGCGGTACAGCGACTACCTCGCCGAGGACGTCAAGATCCGCCGACTCCTCGCCACCCAGCTCGACCGTGCGGGCGTCGCCCGCATCGAGATCGAGCGCACCCGTGACCGCGTCCGCGTCGACATCCACACCGCCCGCCCGGGCATCGTGATCGGCCGCCGCGGCGCCGAGGCCGAGCGCATCCGCGCCGACCTCGAGAAGCTCACGGGCAAGCAGATCCAGCTGAACATCCTCGAGGTCAAGAACCCCGAGGCCGAGGCTCAGCTGGTCGCCCAGGGCATCGCCGAGCAGCTCTCCGCCCGCGTGGCCTTCCGCCGCGCGATGCGCAAGGGCCTGCAGGGCGCTCAGCGCGCCGGCGCCAAGGGCGTCCGCATCCAGGTCTCCGGCCGCCTCGGCGGCGCCGAGATGAGCCGCTCGGAGTTCTACCGCGAGGGACGCGTGCCGCTGCACACCCTCCGCGCGAACATCGACTACGGCTTCTACGAGGCGAAGACCACCTTCGGCCGCATCGGCGTGAAGGTCTGGATCTACAAGGGCGACATCACCAACAAGGAGCTCGCCCGCGAGCAGGCGAACAGCAAGTCGTCGCGCCCCGAGCGCAGCGACCGTCCGCGCCGTGCACCCCGCCAGCAGAGCGAGGCGCCCGTCGCAGCAGGAGTTGAGGCATAACCATGTTGATTCCGCGTCGAGTCAAGCACCGCAAGCAGCACCACCCGGGCCGGTCCGGCCAGGCCACCGGTGGCACCAAGGTGTCGTTCGGTGAGTTCGGCATCCAGGCCCTCACCCCCGCCTACGTGACCAACCGTCAGATCGAGTCCGCTCGTATCGCGATGACGCGTCACATCAAGCGCGGCGGAAAGGTGTGGATCAACATCTACCCCGACCGTCCGCTCACCAAGAAGCCCGCCGAGACCCGCATGGGTTCCGGTAAGGGCTCGCCGGAGTGGTGGGTCGCGAACGTCAAGCCGGGTCGCGTCCTCTTCGAGGTCGCCGGCGTCGACGAGCAGCTCGCTCGTGAGGCCATGACCCGTGCCATCCACAAGCTGCCCCTCAAGGCACGCATCATCAAGCGCGAGGAGGGAGACGCGTAATGGCGATCGGATCCAAGGAGCTCGCCCCCGCCGAGCTCGACACCTACGAGGACGAGCGTCTCGTCACCGAGCTGAAGAAGGCCAAGGAGGAGCTGTTCAACCTCCGCTTCCAGTCGGCCACCGGTCAGCTGGACACCAACGGCCGCCTGCGTGCCGTCAAGCGCGACATCGCCCGCATCTACACGGTCATCCGTGAGCGCGAGCTGGGCATCCGCGCCACCCCCGCACCCGTCGAGGCCCCGGCCAAGGCGGAGAAGAAGCCCAAGACCAAGAAGGCCGCCAAGGCCGAGGTCGAGGCGACCGAGTCGAACGAGGAGGCCAAGTAATGGCAACCGTCAATGACAGCGCCGGCCACGAGTCGGCCGCCCACGACGTGAAGGAGGCGGGCGCTCGCGGATACCGCAAGACCCGTCGCGGCTACGTCACCAGCGACAAGATGGACAAGACCATCGTCGTCGAGGTCGAGGACCGGGTGAAGCACCCGCTGTACGGCAAGGTCATCCGCCGTACGTCCAAGGTCAAGGTCCACGACGAGCTGAACTCCGCCGGCATCGGCGACTCCGTCGTCATCAGCGAGACCCGTCCCCTCAGCGCCACCAAGCGCTGGCGCCTGGTCGAGATCCTCGAGAAGGCCAAGTAGGCCGCGGCCTACTTGAGTTAGCAGGAGAGACACATGCTTCAGCAAGAATCCCGAGTCAAGGTCGCCGACAACACCGGCGCCAAGATGCTCCTCACCATCCGCGTCCTCGGAGGCTCCGGCCGCCGCTACGCGGGCCTCGGTGACATCATCGTCGCCACCGTCAAGGACGCGATCCCCGGTGGCAACGTGAAGAAGGGCGACGTGGTCAAGGCCGTCATCGTCCGCACCATCAAGCAGACCCGTCGCGCCGACGGCTCGTACATCAAGTTCGACGAGAACGCCGCCGTCATCCTCAAGAACGACGGGGACCCCCGTGGCACCCGCATCTTCGGACCGGTCGGTCGCGAGCTCCGCGACAAGAAGTTCATGAAGATCGTCTCGCTGGCACCGGAGGTTATCTAGTCATGGCCAAGATCAAGAAGGGTGACCTCGTCCAGGTCATCTCGGGCGCTACCCAGGCCCGCGGTGGAGACCGCGGCAAGCAGGGCAAGGTCCTCGAGGTGCTGGTCGAGCGCAACCGCGTCGTCGTCGAGGGCGTGAACTTCGTCAAGAAGCACGTCCGCGTCGGCCAGACGCAGCGCGGCTCGAAGGAGGGCGGCATCGAGACCGTCGAGGCCTCGATCCACATCTCCAACGTCGCGCTCGTCGACCCGAAGACCAAGAAGCCGACCCGGGTCGGCCACCGCAACGTGGCCGTCACCAAGGACGGCGTGACCAAGACCGTTCGCGTGCGCTACGCGAAGGCGTCGGGTGAGGAACTGTAATGACTGACACCACCGCAGTGGCTGCGAAGGTTCAGCCGCGGCTCAAGGCCAAGTACCAGGCCGACATCATCCCCGCTCTCAAGGAGCAGTTCGGCTTCGGCAACGTCCACCAGGTCCCCGGCCTGGTCAAGGTCGTCGTCAACACCGGTGTCGGTGAGGCCGCCCGCGACGGCAAGATCATCGACGGCGCGGTCAAGGACCTCACCGCCATCACCGGTCAGAAGCCGCAGGTCACCAAGGCCCGCAAGTCCATCGCGCAGTTCAAGCTGCGCGAGGGTCAGGCCATCGGCGCTCACGTCACCCTCCGGGGCGACCGCGCCTGGGAGTTCCTGGACCGCCTGCTCTCGGTGGCGCTGCCCCGCATCCGCGACTTCCGCGGGCTGTCGGACCGCCAGTTCGACGGCAACGGCAACTACACCTTCGGCATCACGGAGCAGTCGATCTTCCACGAGATCGACCAGGACCGCATCGACCGCGTCCGCGGCTTCGACGTGACCGTCGTGACCACCGCCAAGACCGACGACGAGGGTCGCGCGCTGCTCAAGCAGCTCGGCTTCCCGTTCAAGTCGTCGGACAACGCGTAAGCAGCAAGCCTCGAGGCCGGGGGACGGTGAGAACCGCCCTCCGGCCTCGTCGTGCGTCCGCCGCCGGACCGGTCCGTCCGGAGCCGGCGGCGGGCGCCACGCGGGATCCCGGATCCCGTGCACGATCGGCCCTCGACCGCAGGACCTCGGCCATGTAGCATGGCTCGTTGGCCTGCGTTCGCGCGGCCGCATGGGCGTCGACGTCGTCGGCGCCGTCCCACACCACAGGTCGTCACTCTTGTAAAGGGTGCCGAAACCAGGCGAGAAAGGCACCATCAGCCATGACCATGACTGATCCGGTCGCAGATCTGCTGACCAGAATCCGTAACGCGAACTCCGCGCACCACGACTCCATCACCCTCCCGGGCTCGAAGCTCAAGGCGAACATCGCCGAGATCCTCAAGACCGAGGGCTACATCGCCGACTGGAAGGTCGAGGAGGCGCGCGTCGGCACGACGCTCTCCATCTCCCTCAAGTACGGCCCGAACCGCGAGCGCTCGATCGCCGGCATCAAGCGGGTCTCGAAGCCCGGACTCCGCGTGTACGCGAAGTCGGCCGAGATCCCCACCGTGCTCGGCGGCCTCGGCGTCGCCATCCTGTCCACCTCGAGCGGTCTCCTGACCGACCGCCAGGCCGAGAAGAAGGGCGTGGGTGGGGAAGTCCTCGCCTACGTGTGGTAACCCCTCATGTCGCGTATTGGAAGACTCCCCATCGAGATCCCGGCGGGCGTCGACGTCTCCGTCGCCGGATCCGCTGTGACCGTCAAGGGCCCCAAGGGCGAGCTGACCGTCTCGGTCGCCAGCCCCATCCAGGTGTCCGTCGAGAACGGCCAGGTGCTGGTCTCGCGTCCCGATGACGAGCGCGAGTCGCGCTCGCTCCACGGCCTCACCCGCACGCTCATCGCGAACGACATCATCGGTGTCACGCAGGGCTACTCCAAGGGCCTCGAGGTCGTCGGAACCGGTTACCGCGTGCTGGCGAAGGGCTCGGACATCGAGTTCGCGCTCGGCTTCTCGCACCCGGTCGTCGTCACCCCGCCCGCGGGCATCTCGTTCACGGTCGAGGGCAACAACAAGCTCACCGTGCACGGCATCTCGAAGCAGGCTGTCGGTGAGGTGGCCGCCAACATTCGTAAGATCCGCAAGCCCGAGCCCTATAAGGGCAAGGGCGTGCGCTACGCCGGCGAGGTCGTTCGCCGCAAGGCCGGAAAGAGCGGTAAGTGATCATGGGACTCGGAACCAGAGGAAAGAGCAAGTCCGCTGCGCGCGGTCGTCGTCACGACCGTCTGCGCAAGAAGGTCGTCGGATCCGCCGAGCGCCCCCGCCTCGTCGTCAACCGCTCGGCCCGCCACGTCTTCGTGCAGGTCGTCGACGACGCTCAGGGCCGCACCCTCGCGTCGGCGTCGACCCTCGAGGCCGACCTGCGCGTGTTCGACGGCGACAAGACCGCCAAGGCCCGCAAGGTCGGCGAGCTCGTCGCCGAGCGCGCCAAGAACGCCGGTGTCGAGGCGGTCGTCTTCGACCGCGGAGGCAACAAGTACGCCGGTCGCGTCGCCGCGATCGCCGATGGAGCACGAGAGGCAGGGCTCAACCTGTGAGCGCCGCAGAGAACAAGGAACCCGAGGTCGCCGCTGTGTCGGAGGCCCCCGTCGAGACCGCTGCGTCCACGCAGCCGCAGCAGGAGGCTCGTGAGCCCCGCCGCGGCGGCCGCGACCGCAATCAGGGTGGCCGCGACCGCGGTGGCCGTGACGCCGAGAAGAGCCAGTTCCTCGAGCGCGTCGTGACCATCAACCGCGTGTCGAAGGTCGTCAAGGGCGGCCGTCGCTTCAGCTTCACCGCGCTCGTGGTCGTCGGAGACGGCAACGGACTGGTGGGCGTCGGCTACGGCAAGGCCCGCGAGGTCCCGACCGCCATCTCCAAGGGCGTCGAGGAGGCGAAGAAGAACTTCTTCCGCGTCCCCCGCGTCGCCTCGACCATCCCGCACCCCGTCCAGGGTGAGGCCGCCGCCGGTGTGGTGCTCCTGCGCCCCGCCGCCGCGGGTACCGGTGTCATCGCCGGCGGTCCCGTCCGCGCCGTCCTCGAGTGCGCCGGCATCCACGACGTCCTGAGCAAGTCGCTCGGCTCGTCGAACACCATCAACATCGTCCACGCGACCGTCGAGGCTCTGAAGCAGCTCGAGGAGCCGCGCGCCGTCGCCGCTCGTCGTGGTCTCGACTTCGACCAGGTCGCGCCGGCACGTCTCGTCCGTGCCGAGGCCGACGCCCTCGCCGCCGCGTCCAACGCGAAGGCAGGTGCCTGATGGCCCAGCTCAAGGTGACCCAGATCAAGTCGAAGGTCAGCGAGAAGCAGTACCAGCGCGACACGCTGCGCTCGCTCGGCCTCGGGAAGATCGGTCAGAGCGTCGTCCGCGAGGACAACGCCCAGAACCGCGGATACGTGAAGACCGTCGCCCACCTGGTGAAGGTCGAGGAGATTGACTAATGGCTGAGACGAAGAAGGCCGCCGCCGCGGAGTCCACGACTCCCGCGCAGGCGACCACCACGAAGGGCGCGGCGGCGCCGGCGACCAAGGAGCACGTGCTCAAGGTCCACCACCTCCGCCCCGCTGCCGGAGCCAAGAAGGCCAAGACCCGCGTGGGTCGCGGTGAGGGCTCCAAGGGAAAGACCGCCGGTCGCGGCACCAAGGGCACCAAGGCCCGCTACCAGGTGCGCGTCGGCTTCGAGGGTGGGCAGATGCCGCTGCACATGCGCACCCCGAAGCTCCGCGGCTTCAAGAACCCGTTCCGGGTCGAGTACCAGGTCGTGAACCTGTCCGCTCTCGCGGAGCTCTACCCCCAGGGCGGCGACGTCACCATCGGCGACCTGGTCGCCAAGGGTGCTGTCCGCAAGAACGAGAAGGTCAAAGTCCTCGGGGACGGCGACATTGCGGTTAAGCTGAACGTCGCGGTCGACAAGGTCTCCAGCTCTGCCGAGCAGAAGATCGTCGCTGCGGGCGGATCCATCAAGTAGCACCAGCAGCTTGTCGGTCGAGCTTGCCACGCCGACTCCCTCCGGGAGTGCGTGGCAAGCTCGACCTGTATCCCGCACCACAGAATTGAGCAGGAGACCTTAGGTAGTGTTTGGCGCCGTTGCGCGGATCTTCCGCACCCCCGACCTCCGCCGCAAGATCGGCTTCACCCTCGCGATCGTGGCGATCTTCCGGCTGGGATCCTTCATCCCTGCTCCGTTCGTCGACTTCAGCGCCGTGCAGGCCTGTCTCGCCGGCAACCAGGGCACCTCGGGTCTCTACGAGCTCGTGAACCTCTTCAGCGGTGGAGCACTGCTCCAGCTGTCGATCTTCGCGCTCGGGATCATGCCGTACATCACGGCGTCGATCATCGTGCAGCTGCTGCGCGTGGTCATCCCTCACTTCGAGACGCTGTACAAGGAGGGGCAGTCCGGTCAGGGCAAGCTCACCCAGTACACGCGGTACCTCACCATCGCGCTCGGCGTCCTCCAGTCGACGACGCTGATCACCGTCGCCCGCTCGGGCGCCCTCTTCGGCAACTCCGGTGTCCCGGAGTGCTCGGCGCTCATCATCACCGACGAGTGGTACTCCATCCTCCTCATGGTCATCACCATGACCGCGGGCACCGGGATCATCATGTGGATGGGCGAGCTCATCACCGAGCGCGGCATCGGCAACGGCATGTCGCTGCTGATCTTCACCTCGATCGCCGCCCAGTTCCCCACCTCCCTGTGGTCGATCGCGCAGTCGCGCGGCTTCGAGACCTTCCTCCTCGTCCTCGGCGTGGGCCTCGTGCTCGTGGTCGCCGTGGTCTTCGTGGAGCAGTCTCAGCGGCGGATCCCCGTGCAGTACGCCAAGCGGATGGTCGGCCGCCGCACCTACGGCGGCAACAACACCTACATCCCGATCAAGGTCAACATGGCCGGCGTCGTGCCCGTCATCTTCGCCTCGTCGCTGCTGTACCTGCCCGCGCTCATCGCGCAGTTCAACCAGCCCGCCGCTGGCCAGGAGGCTCCGGTCTGGGTCACCTGGATCACGAACTACCTCACCAAGGGCGATCACCCGCTCTACATGGCGCTGTACTTCCTCCTGATCGTGGGCTTCACCTACTTCTACGTCGCGATCACCTTCAACCCGGACGAGGTCGCCGACAACATGAAGCGTTACGGCGGCTTCATCCCCGGCATCCGCGCCGGCCGCCCGACCGCCGAGTACCTCAACTACGTGCTCACCCGGGTGACGCTGCCCGGGTCGGTCTACCTCGGCCTCATCGCGCTCGTGCCCCTCGTGGCCCTCGCGCTGGTCGGTGCGAACCAGAACTTCCCCTTCGGCGGCACGTCCATCCTGATCATCGTCGGAGTCGGCCTGGAGACGGTGAAGCAGATCGACTCCCAGCTGCAGCAGCGCCACTACGAAGGACTCCTCCGATGACGTCGCACCCGATCGGCTTCCGTCTCCTGCTGATCGGCCCTCCCGGCGCAGGCAAGGGGACCCAGGCCGCTCGGCTGAGCGACATCCTCCGGGTGCCCGCCATCTCGACCGGGGACATCTTCCGCGCGAACGTCGCCAACGAGACCGAGCTCGGTCTCCAGGCGAAGGCCTACCTCGACAACGGGCGCTACGTGCCGGACGAGCTGACCAACGCGATCGTGCACGACCGCCTCCAGGAGGCGGACGCGTCGACCGGGTTCCTGCTCGACGGCTACCCGCGCACCACGGAGCAGGTCGACGAGCTCGACCGCATCCTCGCCGCGGACGACAACCGGCTCGACGCGGTCGTCCAGCTGACGGCCGATCCCGACGAGGTCGTCGGCCGCCTTCTCAAGCGCTCGCTCGAGCAGGGGCGCAGCGACGACACCGAGGACGTCATCCGGCGCCGACTCGCGCTCTACGAGGAGCAGACCGCTCCGCTCATCGACGTCTACGCGGCCCGCGGGCTCGTGGTCGTGGTCGACGGCCTCGGGCCGGTCGACGAGGTGACCGAGCGGATCGTCGTCGCCCTCGAGGGCCACCGCGTGGGCCGCCTCGACACCCCGGCCGCCTGAGCCGTGGCGTTCCGCTCCTCGCTCTACAAGACGCCCGCGCAGCTGCGGTCGATGCTCGCTCCGGGCCTCGCCACGGCCGCCTCGCTCGACGCGGTCCGCGCGGCGGTCCGCCCGGGCGTTACCACGCTCGAGCTCGACGCGATCGCCGAGGCGGCGATCGTCGCGCTCGGCGGCCACTCGAACTTCCAGCTCGTCCCGGGCTACCGGCACACGATCTGCGCCTCGGTCAACGACGAGGTGGTCCACGGCATCCCCGGCGGGCGCGTGCTCGAGCCGGGCGACCTGGTCTCCGTCGACAGCGGCGCCGAGATCGACGGCTGGAACGGCGACTCCGCGATGACGGTGGTCCTGCCCGATCCCTCCCGCCCGGAGGAGGTCGCGGCACGCGCCGAGCTCTCGCGGGTGACCGAGGGATCCCTGTGGCGGGGGATCGCCGCCCTCGCCTCCGCCCGCCATCTCAACGAGGTCGGCGCGGCGATCGAGGAGTACATCGAGGACGAGGCCGAGCGCTCGGGCCGCGTCTACGGCATCCTCACCGACTACATCGGCCACGGCATCGGGCGCACCATGCACGAGGCTCCGCCGGTCTTCAACTATCGGGTGCGCCAGCGCGGCCCCGAGGTGAAGCCGGGACTCGTCGTCGCGATCGAGCCGATGGTCACCGCGGGCAGCGCCGAGACCTTCGTCCGCGAGGACGAGTGGACGGTCGCGACCGAGGACAGCAGCATGGCCGCCCACTGGGAGCACTCCGTCGCCGTGCACCACGACGGCATCTGGGTCACCACGCTCGCCGACGGCGGCGCGGCCGGCCTCGCCCCCTACGGGATCGTGCCGACGCCCTTCGCCTAGAGGCCCCAACGCGGAGCTCCTCCGATCCGATGCGGAGGAGGCTCCTCGTGGCCTCTCGCGCCCGGCGGGGGTCCGTCGGGCGCCCACGAAGCGCGGGAGCGGGAGGACGACAGGCCCTCCGGCTCCACCCGGAGTGCGGGTGTCGGCTAGCTGTCGATCACCCGCACCAGCTCCTCGATGAAGCCGCCGAAGTCCGTGGAGCGCCGGATGAGGCGCTGCACCTCCGCCCGGTCGGCGAACACCTCGACGAACTGGTCGAACACCGACTGGAAGGTGCTGCGGCCGGCCGAGGCGAACGCGATCATCGCGATCACGTTCACCCGCTGCTCGCCCCACTCCATCGCGGTGTCGTTCACGACGATCGCGATGGAGGTGCGGCGGGCGCTCATCGCCATCGCGTGCGGGACCGCGAGGTTGTCGGTGAACGCCGTGGAGCTCATCCGCTCGCGCTCGATGGCGCCGTCGACGTAGTCCTCGTCGATGATGCCGCCGGCGATCATCCGCTCGCCCAGCATCCGGATCATCGCCGCCTCGTCGCGCGCGTGCACGTTGCGGAAGAACAGCTCCTCGTCGAAGAACTGCAGCAGCTCGTCCTTGATCTGCGCGCGGCGGCGGTGCCGGCGGACGCGGGCGATGGCCCGGCGCACCGTCTCGACGTCGTGGTCGGTGAGGAACGGCTGCACGACCACGACGTCATCGGACGCGGGGTGCTCGTCGATCGTGGTTATCACGAGGTCGGCGGTGAGCCGGTCCCAGTCGACGTCGCTCCGCGTGATCAGCGAGCGCACCTCCACCTCGGTGCCGAGCGAGCGCTCGACGCGCAGGCGGAGCATGTGAGCGAGGTCGTAGTAGTTGGGGCAGACGATCACGCAGGACAGACGCTCCTCCCGCCGGGACACCCGCTCGAGGAACGAGCCGACGTGGAGGGCGATGTAGGCGATCTCGTCCTCGTTGACCACGATGCCCCGCCGGCGCTGCAGCCCGCTCGCCAGGAACACCGCGATCTCGTAGGTCATCGGGTAGCTGGTCTTGATCGAGCGGGTGAGCGGGTTGCGGGAGTAGCCGCCCTCGGCGGCCCGGGCGATCAGGTTGCGCACGTGCAGGGCGAGGCGGACGATGAAGCCCTCGTCGTCGAGGTCGACCAGGTACTCGCGGTTGACGTCGGCGACGAGCTCGCGGACGACGGCGAGGTCCTCCGGGTCGAGGTAGTTCTCGACCACGGCGGCGACCGGCTCGTTCTGCCCGGGCGTCGCCACCCGCGTCGTCATCAGGATCGCGAGCTGGGCGAGCTCGGCGTCGGTCAGGCGCGTCGCGAAGTGCCGTTCCACCAGCTCCGCCAGCAGGGCCGCGAGCTCGCCGTGGATCGCGGGGGAGGGGCGGGAGCCGGAGGGGTCCCCGATGCCCCGGGCGACGCGGTCGACGGCGATCGCGATGTGGAGGAGGACGCTGTTCACGCCGTAGTCGTTGATGTAGTAGCCGCGGGTCTCGAGCTCGGCCAGCAGCTCGGTCTTGAAGGCGCCGAGGCCGGGGGAGGCGAACTCGCGCTGGACGTCGTCGAGCGTGAAGACGCCCTGCGCGCTCTCGTCGCGGAACATCCTGGAGATCAGGCGGCGGCGGGCCTCCTCGCTGCCCTCGAGGCGCACCGACGGGCCGCGCCGGACCAGCCCGAGGCCGGCCTCGTCGGCGAGGGCCTTCACCCGGCGCAGATCGGCGTCGACGGTCGACTCGCTCACCGACAGCGCGTCGGCGAGGGCGAAGACGTCCAGGCCCTCGTCGGAGTCGACCAGGCGGCGGACGATGCTGTACAGCCGGTCGCGCGGGGTGTCGGGCTCGATGTCGCGGCTGCGCTGCGCCTCCAGGTACGCCGCGTACGCCTCGCGCGCGAGCCGGTAGCCGTTCGCGGAGGACTCGACCGGCTCCAGCGGGGCGGCCTGCGCCTTCACCGCGGTGACGTAGCTCCGGACGCTGCGGGTGGTGACTCCGAGCCTGTCGGCGAGCTCGTGCGCCGTCACCCAGCCGTCGGCGCGGGAGAGGTACTCCAGCAGTCGTTCGCGGTTGTCAGGCATCAGGCTCCAGGCGTGCGGTCGGGGCGGGCGCCGGGAGCGCCACGACCCTGCCGCGAGCCCGCAGGACGCGGGCGGCGAGTCGTACGTCCCGTCAGTCAATCACCCCGGCGACGCGCCCGGGAGCCCCCGCGCCGCGGGCGGAAGGGGCCGTCTTCCGCCCCCGCGGAAGATTGTCTGCTGGAGGGTGCCGCCCCTCCGAGGGGATGCTTGGATGAATCACGACCCGGACGCGAGGAGGCGAACGAGGTGCGGAAGATCCTGATCGTCTGCGGTGCAGGCGCGTCGAGCACGTTCCTGGCCCACCGGCTGCGAGCGGGCGCGAAGGAGCGCGGCATGGATGCCGTGTTCCGCTCCGAGACCCTCACCGGTCTCGACCACTCCCTCCCCGAGGCCGACGTCCTCCTCGTGGGGCCGCACCTCGAGTCGCAGTTCGACGGGCTCCGCCACCGTGCGGAGCTCGTGGGAGCCGCGGCCGCCCTCCTCCCGCCCGATGTCTTCGGAGCGCACGGTGCCGATGCCGTGCTCGAGACCCTGCCCGTCCTCTTCGCCGCTCGCGCGGTCGTCGCAGGCGCGGACGGGGACTCCTCCTCCCGCCCGGTCCGTCCGGGCGAGCCCGACTCCGGGCACCACTGATGCAGTCGCGACTGCAGGATCAAGGAGAAACGTTCATGGTCGAGCGCACCGTGCAGGTTGCATCGTCGAAGGGCCTCCACGCCCGCCCCGCCTCGCTCTTCAGCCAGGCCGCGGCGAAGTCGGGTCAGAAGGTCCTCGTCGCCAAGGGCGACGCGACCCCGGTCAACGCCGCGTCGATCCTCGGGATCATCTCGCTCGGCATCGAGCACGGCGACGAGCTCACCGTCAGCGTCGAGGGCGACAACGAGCAGGCCGTGCTCGAGGAGCTCGCGACCTTCCTCACCACCGACCACGACGCGTGACGCGGAGCGTCACGCAAGGCGGCCAGCCCCGGCGCCCACGGCGCCGATAGACGCGGCAGCCCCTGGAGCGTGACGGCGACCCTCAATGGGTCGCACGAGGCGCCTGCGAAACCCGGCGACGGACCGCGTCAGCCTCGGGAACGCAACGGCGACCCTCAACGGCTCGCACGAGGCGCCCGCGAAACCCGCCCCCGCTCACTCCCGGCCCGCTCGCCTCGGTGGCGGATCGTCGCGGCGGTGGCGGAGAGCGACGAGACGGCGCGCTCCTCCTCCTGAGCGATGCTGCGGGTGCTGGCGGTG